>NZ_KI914944.1:23424-29372 GCF_000520575.1 Arthrobacter sp. I3 | reverse complement strand
GGCGCAGCGCCTCGCCCAGGTTGGTCGCACCGCAGACGAACGGAACGGTGAAGTTCCACTTGTCGATGTGGTTGGTGTAGTCCGCCGGGGTCAGGACCTCGGACTCGTCGATGTAGTCCACGCCGAGGGACTGCAGCACCTGCGCCTCGACGAAGTGCCCGATCCGGGCCTTGGCCATCACGGGCACGGACACGGCCGCGATGATCTTGTCGATCATGTCGGGATCGGACATGCGGGACACGCCGCCCTGGGCGCGGATATCGGCCGGAACGCGTTCCAGCGCCATCACGGCCACGGCACCGGCGTCTTCGGCGATGCGGGCCTGCTCGGCGTTGACGACGTCCATGATGACGCCGCCCTTGAGCATCTCAGCCATGCCGCGCTTGACGCGGCTGCTGCCCGTGACGTTCTTCGCGGACGCGCCGGCTTCGCTGCTTACATCAGGTGTAGACACAAAAACCCCTATGGGTAGATAGATGACCTCGCCGGGGTGCGGACGGCACGTTCATGCCGTGTCTCGCACACACCGGATTACCGGATCCATTGGCCGGTAAAGCTAATACTATCCCCCGGCCGGGGCGCGGCAGAATTCGGGTTACAGCAGTCGAATGCCGCGCGGGGACTGGGATTCGGCGCGGCCGCCGGGGTGCCGTGTGGCGCCGTCAGGCGGGACGTTCCGTGGCGGTACCTTCCGGTTCCGCCAGCGACTGGCGGTGCACTGTCACGATGCGCTGGATCACCGTCACCAGGCTCGCTGTCGCGAGCAGGCACAGCGTCACGAAGAGCACCACCGGGGTCAGGCCCAGTCCGGTGAGTCCCGTGACCACCAGCACGGACACGAGGCGCTCGGCGCGCTCGGCGATGCCCACGTTGGCGTGGAAGCCCAGGGCCTCGGCCTTGGCCCGCGCATAGGAGACCACCATGCCGAGCACCAGGCAGAGAATGGCGGCGACGGCGATGGCCGGGTTGGCGCCGCCGGTGAAGAACCAGACGGCGACGCCGGCGAACAGGGCGCCGTCAGCCACGCGGTCAAGGGTGGAGTCCAGGAAATTGCCCCACCGGCCGCCGCGCTGCTGCATCCGGGCCATGATGCCGTCAATAACGTCGGAGAAAATGAACGCCGTGATGAACACGGTCCCCCAGAAGAGCTGCCCGAACGGGTAGAACACGAGAGCGCCGATCACGACGCCGAGCGTGCCGACCACGGTCACTGCGTCGGGAGAGACCCCGATCCTCAGCAGCCAGCGGGCAACCGGGGAAAACAGGGCGGTGAAGAAGCCCCGGGCGTGCCTGTTAAGCATCCTTCTCCCCGGCTTTGTGCTGCGGCGCGGGCATTTCCTGCGGCCATGCGTCGGCGACCTGCTGACGGACCTCACCGAGGGTCTGCGTGACCGCCTTGGTCTGGGCAATGATGGGGAAGAAATTTCCGTCACCGCCCCAGCGCGGCACCACGTGCTGGTGCAGGTGGCCGGCGATGCCCGCCCCGCCGGTGACGCCCTGGTTCATGCCCAGGTTGAAACCGGAAGGGTTGGCGACTTTGCGCAGCACCCGCATGGCCGTCTGGGTCAGTTCGGAAAATTCCGCCGTTTCCTCGACCGTGAGGTCCGTGTAGTCCGGGATGTGCCGGTAGGGGCAGACCAGCAGGTGGCCCGGGTTGTACGGAAAGAGGTTCAGCACCACGTAGCTCGTCCTTCCCCGGTAGACGATCAGGGAGTCCTCATCGCCCCGCTCGGGCGCGGCGCAGAACGGGCAGTCGTCCGGGTTCTTGAACTGGTGCTGGCCGCCCTTGATGTACGCCATCCGGTGCGGGGTCCACAGGCGCTGGAAAGCGTCCGGGACCCCGGCCAGGCTGAAGTCGTCCGTCACGGCGTGGTCGCCCGGATACTCCGGCCCGGCCCCTGTGGTTTCCTGCACGCGCTGCCCTTCCGTCTTCCTAGCTGGTCCGGTTTCGGACAGCGTCGACGATCCGCTGCACGGCCTCGGACACGGGCACGCCGTTGTCCTGGCTGCCGTCGCGGAAGCGGAAGGACACGGCACCGGCCTCGGCGTCGTCCCCGCCGGCGATCAGCACGAACGGGATCTTGTCCTTGCTGGCCGTGCGGATCTTCTTCGGGAAACGGTCCGAGGAGATGTCCACCTCGGCGCGGATACCGGCCGCCTTGAGCTGGTCCACGACGTCGAACATGTAGTCGTTGAATGCCTCCGCCACCGGGATGCCCACCACCTGGACCGGTGCGAGCCAGGCGGGGAAGGCGCCGGCGTAGTGTTCGGTGAGCACGCCCATGAAGCGCTCCACAGAGCCGAACAGGGCGCGGTGGATCATCACGGGCCGCTGCCGGGTGCCGTCGGCGGCCTGGAACTCGAGTTCGAACCGCTCGGGCAGGTTGAAGTCCAGCTGGATGGTGGACATCTGCCAGGTCCGGCCGAGCGCATCCTTAGCCTGGACGGAAATCTTGGGGCCGTAGAATGCGGCTCCGCCCGGATCCGGGATGAGCTCGAGCCCGGAGGCTTCGGCCACCTCGGCGAGGGTGCGGGTGGCTTCGTCCCATGTGGCGTCGTCGCCGACAAACTTGTCCTCGTTCTTGGTGGAGAGCTCGAGGTAGAAGTCGTCCAGGCCGTAGTCCTTGAGCAGGCCCAGGACGAAGTTCAGCGTGCTGGTGAGCTCATCCTTCATCTGCTCGCGGGTGCAGTAGATGTGGGCGTCGTCCTGGGTCATGCCCCGGACGCGGGTCAGGCCGTGCACCACGCCGGACTTCTCGTAGCGGTAGACCGAGCCGAACTCGAAGAGCCGCAGCGGCAGTTCGCGGTAGGAGCGGCCGCGGGACCGGAAGATCAGGTTGTGCATGGGGCAGTTCATCGGCTTGAGGTAGTAGTCCTGGCCGGGCTTGCGCACGGTGCCGTCCTCGTTCAGTTCCGCGTCGATGTGCATCGCCGGGAACATGCCCTCGCGGTACCAGTCCAGGTGGCCGGAGACCTCGTAGAGGTGGCCCTTGGTGATGTGCGGGGTGTAGACGAAGTCGTAGCCGGCATCGACGTGGCGCTGGCGGGAGTAGTCCTCCATGGCCTTGCGGATAATGCCGCCCTTGGGGTGGAAGACCGGCAGACCGGAGCCGAGCTCGTCCGGGAAGGAGAACAGGTCCAGTTCCGCGCCGAGCTTGCGGTGGTCGCGGCGCTCGGCCTCGGCAATGCGCTCCTGGTAGGCCTTGAGCGCGTCCTTGGTGGGCCAGGCGGTGCCGTAGATGCGCTGCAGCTGCTGGTTGTTCTGGTTGCCCAGCCAGTAGGCGGCCGAGGAACGGGTCAGGGCAAAGGCGTTGGAGATCAGCTTGGTGTTCGGCAGGTGCGGGCCGCGGCACAGATCGCACCAGATGCTGTCGCCGCTCTTGCGGTCCACGTTGTCGTAAATGGTGATGTCGCCGGCGCCGACCTCAACGTTGACTCCCTCGCCGGCCTCGGCGGCGTCATTCTTCCTGCCCAGCAGTTCGAGCTTGTAGGGCTCGTCCTTCATCGCTTCGCGGGCCTCGTCCTCGGACACGACGCGGCGCACGAACTTCTGGTTCTGGTTGATGATCTTCTGCATCATCTTTTCGAGCTGGCGGAGGTCTTCCGGGGTGAACGGTTCCGCGACGTCGAAGTCGAAGTAGAAGCCGTCCGTGATGTAGGGGCCGATGCCGAGCTTCGCGTCGGGGCGCAGCTGCTGCACGGCCTGGGCCATGACGTGGGCCGTGGAGTGGCGCAGGACGTTGAGCCCGTCCGGGGAATCAATGGTGACGGCCTCGACATTGGCGTCCTCGGGAAGGGGCTGGTCCAGGTCCTTCAACTCGCCGTTAACGCGGGCCACAACGACGTCGCGGCGCTCAAAGAAGAGTTCCGCGCCGGTAGTCCCGGTAGTCACCTTGGTCTCTTCGCCGTCGACGAGAAGGGTGATCTGCTGGGCATCTGACACGGGTGTCTCCTATTCAAAGTTAAGGCTTCGTAGCTTGTGGCGTACGGGGACCACAGCCAGCCTCGTCCATGCTATCGGTTTCTCCAGAGGCCAACCAACGCGCCACGAGCGAGCCGCACCGCCGGCCGGTCAGCCGCCCAGCCCGGTGATGGCGAGGTTCCTGCTGATCCCGTCCAGGGGGCCGGACAGGTAAGGCTCCTGCCGGCCGGCGGCGCCGGGAGCCGATGCCGGGAACGGGAGGGTCTCCGGGCGGCTGAGGTCCCAGGCCATGGAGGCGCTGATGCTGATCCCCCGCGGCCCGGTCCGGCGGGTGGTGCCGCGGATCAGGAGCAGGCGGGTGCCGAACAGCAAGGGTCCGGACTGCTCCTGCGCCTCGTGGAAGAACACCGAATCCACGCAGCCCGTGCCGTCGTCGACGCTGATGAACACCACCCGCCGGCCGCCCCTCATGGGCGGGGTCTGGGTGGCCACCCGGACACCGGCAACCAGCACCTCCGTGCCGTTGCGCAGTCCCAGCAGCTTGTCCGCGGTGGTGACGCCCAGCCGGTCCAGCAGCGGGCGGTGGCTGGTCATGAGGTGCTCGCTGACGTCCACGGCCATCAGGTCCAGTTCCGCGCGGACGTTATCCACCATGCTGGGTGCGGGCAGTGCCGCCTTGAGGTTCGTCAGCTCCACGTCCCCCAGCGGCAACGCCAGCTGGCCCTCAATGACTTCCACGCCCTTCCGGAGGGTGCGGGCCTGGAGTTTCTGCAGGTGCTGGACCAGGTCCGCCCGGTTGGCGTCTCCCCCGGACGCCCGGTGCAACGAATCGAAGGCGCCCAGCTGGGCCAGGCGCTGGATGCTGGGCCGGCTGAGCCGCGACCTGGCCCGCAGGTCCGCCAGAGAGTCGTAGGGCTGGCCGGCCACAATCCGTTTCAGCTCGGCGCCGGAGAGCCCGAAGATGCCGTTCAGGCTCAGCCGGATGCCCAGCCTGCCCCGGTCCGGCCCGGATTCCACCCGCTCCACCCGGTACTCGGCCTGGCTCCGGTTGATGTCGAGGGGAAGGATAGGGATCCCCAGCCGGCGGGCCTCGGCCACGAGCAGGCGTTTGGGATACATCCCGGGGTCGTGTTCCCAGAGCCCGGCGAGGAACGCCTCCGGGTGGTGTGCCTTCAGCCAGGCCGACTGGTAGGTGGGCACGGCGAAGGCGGCTCCGTGGGCTTTGCAGAACCCGAAGCTGCCGAAAGCCTTGAGGGTCCCCCAGACCTTGTCCACCACCTCGGGACTGTAGTTCCGGGCACGCGCCTCCTTCCGGAAGAACTCCTCCACCCTGGCTTCAAGCACGTCATTGCCGAGGGCACGGCGGAATTCGTCGGCCCGCGCCAGCCCGCACCCGGTCATGACGTCGAAGGTCTTGAGGATTTGTTCGTGGAAGACCGTGACCCCGTGGGTCTCTTTCAGGACAGGCTTGAGGTCGGGATGCGGGTAGACCTCGGGGGCGAATCCGTGCCGGTGCTCCAGGAAGGGCCGGACCATGTCGGATTTCATCGGCCCCGGGCGGAACAGCGAGATGTCAATGATGAGGTCGTTGAATTCCCGGGGGGCCAACTTGCCGATCAGTTCGCGCTGGCCCGGGGATTCGATCTGGAAGCAGCCCAGGGTGTGGGTGCTCCTGATCAGCTCATAGGTGGGCTCGTCATCGAGCGGGACCGCGTTGAGGTCGATGTGCCCGTCCCCTGAGATGTAATCCGGGCCCGTCCCGTCCGGGCCGGCCGGATGCGCGCCGGCGGCCACCACCTCGGCTTTGGAGGGATGCAGACGGATCACTTCCCGGACGGCGAAGGCCATCGCGCTCTGCATCCGGACGCCAAGGACATCGAGTTTCAGCATGCCCATGGGGTCCATGTCGTGCTTGTCGAACTGGCTCATGGGCAGGCCCAGGCCGCTGGGCTGCACGGGGGTGCGGTCCAGCAGGGTGGCGTCGCCGAGGATGACGCCGCACGGGTGCATGGAGATGTGGCGGGGC
>NZ_KI914944.1:4627-23324 GCF_000520575.1 Arthrobacter sp. I3 | reverse complement strand
GTCCAGCCGCTCCGTGAGGTCCACCAGCAGGTCCAGCTGCTGGTTCTCGGAGAAGCCGCGTTGCTCCACCCGGTCCGCGAATTCCTTCAGCTCGGGTTTCTCCACGAGGGCTTCGCGGAAGTGCCGGGCCGAGAACCGCCACAGCTGCTTGGCGATTTCCCCGACCTCGCCGTCGTCCATGCCCAGGGCCAGGCCGGCGTCGCGCACGGCACCGCGAGCGCGGTAACCGTTCTGCATGCTCATCAGCGTGACGCGTTCGGCGCCGAAGCGCTCAAAGATCTTCCGGTAGACGTTGTGCCGTTCGGCGCTTTCGACGTCGATGTCGATGTCCGGCAGGGTGGCACGGTCGCGGGAGAGGAAGCGTTCAAAGATGAGGTCGTGCTGGAGCGGGTTCACCTGGCTGATGTCGATCAGGTAGTTGACCAGGCTGGAGGCGCCCGAACCGCGCGCGGCCGCCCGGACGCCCAGGGCCAGGATCATCCGGGAGACCTCTGCGACGGTCAGGAAGTACGAGGCGAAGCCCAGCGAGTCGATGATCCGGAGCTCGTGCTCCAGCCTGGCACGCAGCTGCTGTTCCCGCTGCCCGGAAATGCCCGGGAAGCGGCGGCCGATGCCGGCCTCACACCGCAGGGTCAGTTCGGCGAGCGCGTCGCCGTCGATCCCGATCACGGATGCCTCCGGGACCACGGGCTGTTTCCAGCCCATGTCAGCTTCCGGATCCATGCGGCAGCGGTCCGCGAGCGCCTCGGTCTGGGCCAGGAGCCGTTTGAGGTCCGCTGTGCCGTAGCCGGCGGCGTGGATAATCTCCTTGCCCAGCTGCAGCATCCGGGCCGCCGATTTGAGCCAGCCCTGCCCGTTGGGCTGCAGCAGGGGGGCGGCGGAGAGCTCGGGGAGGGATTTCAGCGTCCGGGCCGAGTCCAGCACATCGGCAGTGGCCGCGCCGTCCTCAGCCACGTACCGCACGGCGTTGCTCAGCACGGCAGGCACCCCGTGTTCTGCGGCGAGTTTGAGCATGCGCACCGCGTGGGCGGTGCTCAGCGGTTCCCCGGGCGGGCTGAGCTGGGACACAACCTCTGCCGCCAGCGTTCCGGGGGGCATGGCGTCCAGCCAGCTTTTGAACAGGGTGCGGGGCCGCAGGTAGCGCCGGCCACCCATGGCCCGGCCGACGTCGGAGTCCGGGCCGATCAGCACTGTCAGGACCGGCTTCAGGGTGTCCGGGTGCAGGGTGCGGGAGGCCAGTTCCGCCCGGGTGACGGCCACCGGCACTATTCCCTGCGCCTTGCCCGTGGTGCGGGCGTGGGCGTCGGAGATCAGCCGGCACAGGGCCCGGTAGCCGGCACCGTTGTTGTGTCCGTGAGCCAGCACGACGACGCGTCCCCCGAGCTGGGTGCGGTGGTCGCCGTCGTCGTCAAAGACCGCAAGGTCCACCCCGACGATTGCATCCAGCCCGGCTGCCATGCACGCCTTCAGGTGCTTGACGGTTCCATACAGGCCGTCTCGGTCCGTGCAGGCCAGCGCGGTGGCGCCGTCAGCGGCGGCCGCGGCGGCAAGTTCATCCGGCCAGGAGACGCCATAGTGGGCGCTGAACGCGGTGGAGACGTGCAGGTGGGTAAAGCTCATGCTGATTCGGGCTTCCGGAGAGGCTGGAGGGCGTCGTGGATCTTCAGGAGCCGCCACCGGCCGCTGCCGACATGCCGGGTCAGGTCAAGGGTGAGGGTGGAATCCGCGGCGTGATCCCCGGCCGCACGCACCTGGACCCGCCAGATCTCATGATCCACCAGGCCCGGCCCGCTTCCGAGTGGCGCCCGGCGTTCCTCGGCCCACCACTGGCGGCGTTCGTACCAGCGGACGGGGTCAGCGCAGACCGTGTAGCGCCGGCCGGCCCAGTCGAGGCGCAGGGGCTGGCCGGAGGGCGTGCAGATGACATCCACGGACTCGCTGAAAATACCCACGTTGCCTCCCGACCCAGTCCGGGCTGGAGCCGGCCCAGTCCCCGCTTCGACTTCCTACGTCCATTCCGCTTCCGGCGCCTTGTGTTCAACGCCCTCTACTTCAACGCCCTCTGTTTCACGCCCTGTATTTATTCGAACATATCTTCGAATAAATACAGTCTACGTCGCGGAGCCGACAAAACCCAGATCGGGGGTGGACGGACGATTGCACAGGTAGCAGGATTGAGCCATGAGCTCCCATATCGCACTCCTGAAGCACGTAAAGATCGCCGCCAAGAATTCAACCTTGGTGGCGACCTTCGATATAGACGGAAATATCCCGGGGCAAGGCGCCTATGTGGTGGGCCTGCTGGCAGCCGGGCCGGACTACTCCCATCAGCGCAGACTGGGCATTGAGTTCATGAACGGCGAGGCCGTGTCCTTCTACTACTTCAACCATGACGGCACGGAAGAGAACTTCGACCTCAAAGGCGTGGAACACTCAGGAAACACCATCACGGGAAACTTCCCCATCGCGACTGTGCTTGGCCTGCCCAAGGGCCATCTCATGACGGCCTTCAGCGATTGTGACGGCCGGGACTACCAGGCCAACGTGCCTGTCGAAGAAGCCCTCTAGGCACCTTCTAGGAGCTGGACTTGTACACTTCCAGCTCGAGCGTGATGAAGGCATCGATCATCGCCCGGTAGGTCTTCTCGACAAGCTCGACGTCGATGTCCTTCTTTTCCGCTGTGGCGCGGACGTGTTCGATGACCCGCTCCACACGCCCGGGCGCACGGACCTCGGCGCTGTCCGCCTTGAGGGTCCCGGCGATCCGGATCAGCCGTTCCCGGCGCCCGATCAAGGACACGATCTGCTCGTCCACCTCGTCAACAGCCACCCGCACGGCGGCGAGCTGTTCGCGGTCGGCCTGGGCGGCCTTGTCGTCTGCGTGATTTGTGGGCATGTGCATGACAGTATCGAAAGATGCAGCCACGAGTCGACTTCATATCGCTAGGTGTCCGCAGTGTTGACGCATCACGCCGCTTCTACGTCGATGGCCTCGGATGGCCGGTCCACCGGGAAGTCCCCGGGGAGGTGCTCTTCATCCAGGTCAACCACGGCCTCATCCTCTCGCTCTGGGACGCGGGTCAAATGCAGTCCGAGGCGGCCACCGATCCCCCTGCCGGCATTGCGTGCATCACGCTCAGCCACAACCTGGCCGGCACGGCGGACGTCGACCGGGTGATGGCCGAAGCCGGGACCGCGGGAGCCCGCATCGTTGCGGTACCGAAGACCCAGCCCTGGGGCGGCTACACCGGCTACTTCGCCGATCCCGACGGGTACCGCTGGGAGGTCGCCTTCAACCCCGACTGGTCGGTCGACGGCGACGGCAAAGTAACGCTCTGACCTCAGGTGACCAACGCCCCACGCCTTGGCAGCCGGCCGGCAGCTTGACAGGGCGGCCCACCCGCTAGAACAGGCTCCCCACCGGCTGGATGAGTTCCGGTGAGTCATTCCTGACGTTCCCGACGGCGGTTCCGACGGCGTCGATCGTCCAGCCTTCCGCGACGTCGTGCGCCCCGGCCCGGACCAGATCCACGAGCCCGGCCGCGTCATCGGCCTGCGGGTCCAGCCACGTCTGCATGGTCTCGCGGTTCATGGGCAGCGGAACCCTGTCATGCAGCGCGGTCAGCTCGGCCAGCATTCCCCCGGCGTAGCCCTCCGGCGGCGAGTCGGTGGTCATGATCGAGGTCGAGAGCATCCAGCGCTCCGGGTCGCCCTCTTCCTTGGACGGGTCCCGCCACCATTCATAGAGTCCCGCGAAGACAATGGGGCGTCCGTCCTTGGGATGGACGTAGTAGGGCTGCTTGGTGCGGCCCTCACCCTTCCACTCGTAGTAGCCGTCCGCCGGGACGGCGCAGCGACGGGCGCGGGTCGCTTTCCGGAAGGCGGGTTTCTCCAGAACGGTCTCGCTGCGGGCATTGATCATCTTGGACCCGATGCCCGGGTCCTTGGCCCAGGACGGCACCAGGCCCCACCGCGCAATGTGCAGTTGGCGGACCGGTTCTCCCTCCACCAGCCGTTCGAGCAGGATCGGCACATCCGCCGTCGGGGCCACGTTCCACGACGGCGGAATCGCGATCTCATCCTCCAGCCCGGAATCGAATTCGGCCAGCAGGTCTCCGACGGCCCGGGCCATCACGTAGCGTCCACACATGGCACCAGCATGCCACCGCACCCATCCCATGTCATCCGCCCAGGAAGACCATCCTGAGCCCGCCGAGGTCGCCGGAAACGTGCGAACTCGCCGGAACTTTCCGGCGACTTCGCATCTTTACCGCGAATTCGCGTCCGACGGCGGCGTGGGGGGCAGCGCTCTCTGCGGGAATAGCGGGCTGCGGGGTACGGTTGTTGGCAGTGACGTACGACTTCAGTGGGGCCGGCCCTATACGCCGGCCCCACGACTTACTTGAGGAGAACTTCGTGGACTTCACCCCCGAATCCGGCACCATCACCATGTTTTCGACCACGTGGTGCGGCTACTGCAACCGGCTGAAGAAGCAGCTGGACGCACAGGGCATCGGGTACACCGAGATCAACATCGAGGAAGTCGAAGGCACGGCCGATCTCGTCGAGCAGCTCAACGGAGGCAACCGCACCGTCCCCACCGTGCTGTTCCCCGACGGCACCGCCGCCACCAACCCCTCCGCAGCTGAGGTCAAGAGCCGGCTCGCCGCCTAGGCCCTTCCTGCATCCAAGGACACCACCAAACCACGACGGCGCGGCCTCCCAAGGGCCGCGCCGCCGCCCGTTGGGCCAGTAACCAGTAAGTTGTGCCAGCAATCCGCGTTCCAGAACAAAGGAGCTTGTTTCATGGTCCATAAAGTCAAAGCCGCAGTAGTCCGTTCCAAAAATGCCGACGTCACCCTGGAGACGATCCTGGTGCCGGACCCGGGCCCCGGCGAGGCCCTCGTGGACATCCTCACCTGCGGTGTCTGCCACACCGATCTGCACTACAAGCAGGGTGCCATCAACGACGACTTCCCCTTCCTGCTCGGCCACGAGGCCACCGGCGTTGTCAGTGCCGTGGGACCGGATGTCACCGAGGTTGCCCCCGGGGACCGCGTGGTGCTGAACTGGCGGGCCGTCTGCGGCGAGTGCCGCGCCTGCCGCCGGGGCCAGCCGCAGTACTGCTTCAATACCCACAACGCCACCCAGAAGATGACGCTGGAGGACGGCACGGAACTGACGGCCGCGCTGGGCATCGGCGCCTTCGCCGAAAAGACCCTCGTGGCCGCCGGCCAGTGCACCAAGGTGGACGACGACGCCGATCCCGCCGCCGTCGGCCTGCTCGGGTGCGGCGTCATGGCAGGCATCGGCGCGGCGATCAATACCGGAAACGTCCAGCGCGGCGATTCTGTCGCCGTGATCGGCTGCGGCGGGGTGGGCGTGGCAGCCGTCGCCGGCGCAGCGCTCGCCGGCGCCACCACCGTGATCGCCGTCGACATCGACGCCAAGAAGCTCCAGCGTGCCACGGAGCTCGGCGCCACCCACACGGTGGACTCCTCGGCCGTCGACCCCGTCGAAGCGATCCGCGAACTGACCGGCGGTTTCGGTGCCGATGTGGTGATCGACGCCGTCGGCCGCCCGGAAACGTACAAGCAGGCCTTCTACGCCCGGGACCTCGCCGGCACGGTGGTCCTGGTGGGTGTGCCGAGCCCCGAGATGACCCTGGAACTGCCGCTGCTGGATGTGTTCGGCCGCGGCGGCTCGCTGAAGTCCTCCTGGTACGGCGACTGCCTGCCTTCGCGTGACTTCCCCACGCTCATCAGCCTCTACCGGCAGGGCAAGCTGGACCTGGACGCCTTCGTGACGGAGCGGATCACGATCGACCAGATCGAGGAAGCCTTCACGAAGATGCACGCCGGCGCTGTGCTGCGCTCGGTGGTGGAACTGTGAACGCCGGCTCAGAGAGCTTCCGGATCGACCGGCTGGTGACCTCCGGGACGTTCTCGCTCGACGGCGGGACCTGGGATGTTGAGAACAACGTATGGGTCCTCGGGGATGACGCCGAATGCGTGATCATCGACCCGGCCCACGATCCCGCTGCCGTGGCCGCGGCCGTCTCGGGCAGGAAGGTCACGGCAATCCTGCTCACGCACGGCCACGATGACCACATCGGCGCCGTCGGAGCCCTCCGGATGCTCGTGAACGCGCCCGTGTACCTGCACCGGGCCGACTGGATGCTGTGGGAGCGGGTGTTCCCCGGCACCGAGCCGGACCACGCCATTGCCGACGGCGACACATTCGACGTCGCAGGGGCAAGGCTCGTGGCACTGCACACCCCCGGCCACTCGCCCGGGTCCGTGTGCTTCCTTCTCGAAAGCGAAGGCACCGTGCTCAGCGAAAAAACAGTGTTCAGCGGGGACACGCTGTTCCAGGGTGGCCCCGGGGCGACGGGCCGTTCCTTCAGCGATTTCCCGACCATCATCGAGTCCATCCGGACCCGGCTCCTGCCGCTCCCGGCCGACACGACAGTCCGGACCGGCCACGGGGATCCCACAACGATCGGCGCCGAAGCACCGCACGTTGAGGAATGGATCGCCCGCGGCCACTAACCGCGTCCGCGGAAAGGCCCGGCCCACCGCTTCCGGCCCGGGCCTTTCCGCCATAGGATGTGGGGCCATGAGCTCTCGCACCAGCATGGACCCGGCAAGACTGGCCGCGGACCTGCGTACCCAGTTCGATGCATTCCTCGATGAGCATCGTGCGGACCTGCACGCCTGCCTGGACGGGCTCACCGAAGAAGAGGCCCGGGCCTCGCTGGTGCCGTCGCGGACCACCCTCCTCGGGCTGGTCAAGCACGCCGCCTTCGTGGAGAAGGTCTGGTTTGACGAGGCCATCACGTGCCGGCCCCGGGCGGAGATCGGCATTCCGGCCACCCCGGACGAATCGTTCATCCTGGCGGATGGCGACACCATCGCGGGCCTCCAGGCCGCCTACCTCCAGGCCTGTGGGGACTCACGCCGTCAGGCCTCTTCCCTCGGCCTTGACGACCTTGTCAGAGGCAACCGGCGCGGCCCGTTGCCGCTGCGGTGGGTCTACCTGCACATGCTCAGGGAACTCGCCCAGCACTGCGGCCACGCGGACATTCTGCGCGAGCAGATCCTCGCTGCGCGCACCTGACGACACCGGCCTCCCGGGTCAATGTTCTGAACCAGAAGAGCGGCATTGAACAATGGGTGCTGGTGAGCGCGGATGCGGCCACCCCCGATTGGTTTTCACAGGGCCGCATCCGCGCTGGTCTAGGGAAGCCCGGGTTCAGGCTCTGGTCCCGCGTGCCGGCCGCGTAATCGCGCCCCGATCAGCTCAGACACCACAGCGGGGGCACGCAAGGAAGCAGGCCGGCCGGATGTCGTGCCCGGTCTAAAGGCCAACGCCGTGAACTGGACTACGGCACTGCCGGGGACAACGACTCTGGTGGCCATGAGATAGGAACTCCCGCAACGAAGTTTGCAGCCTCTGCCTGACCAAATTCAGAATAGCAATTGCATTTGCCGTACAAAAGGAAAAGAGAGTAACAATTAATATGCGGTTATTCCGGCCGGTATCCCCCTGGTCCGGCTCACCGTCTCCAGGGCCCCCGGTGTTTGTAGGGACCACAGTCCGGAAAGATGTGGGATGCGAGGTCAACCGGCCGGTGCGCTGGCCGTCATTTCGTGGACGGGGCGTATTCCGGGTAGTAGCGCTGGATCTCCTGAACGGTCTTGCCGGCCCTCACCATTCGCTCAACGGACATCATGCTCCGGACTTCCTCGTCCGAGGACCGGGTGCTGTTCCACGGTCCCATCGTTCGGTAGCAGAAGTCATTCGGATCGTTCAGCCTGGCCTCGTTGTAGCACTCGGGATGATCCGAGGCATCAATTGCCGTGCCAGCAGGACCGGATTTCGATGTTCCGAACGCGGCGGACAGCCCCAGCGCGAGAAGTGGCGTGAGCGCCATGGCTGCAATTCCAGTTTTCATTCCTTTATTCATGGTTCCCCCAATTGGCCAGAAATATGTTGGCGAGCCTACCGCACAGGTGCCAGGTTTCCCGAGCGACGGTGTTTTCCCCTCGGTCATGGAGGTTCGGCAGTTTGCCTCGGCGGAATCGCAGTTGGGTCTTGATCCACTCCGCGGTCCTGGGAAACAATGTTCGCGGCATAACGGGCCCCGGAGAAAGGGTTTCAATGACAGCGCGGGATACCTCCTCAGTCGGTGCTCCGTGCTGGGTCGACACCTGGCAGCCCGACCCTCAGGCGGCCAAGGACTTCTACGGTCCGCTCTTCGGGTGGACTTTCGACGACCCCATTCCGATGCCGTCCGGGCTCGACGGCTTCTACTACGCTGCGCGCCTCCGCGGTCAGCTGGTTGCCGGAATCGGACAGGCGCCGCCGCAATCGCCGCCGGGGTGGATCACCCACGTGCGTGTCGTAAACGTCGGGGAAGCCTTGGCTCGTGCCGAACGGGCGGGGGGCAAGCGCCTGGCGCCGTTTGGTGCCGGCCCGGATGACCGTATTGCTGTGCTCGCCGATGCCACCGGCATCCCGTTCTGCCTGCGGCGGGCAGAAGGGAACGACGGCGCCCAGCTGGCCAATGAGCCGAATTCCTGGGCCATGAGCTCGCTGCACACCACAGATCTCGGGCGGGCCCAGGCGTTCTACGGTGCAATGTTCGACTGGGAACTCGAACCCGTCCCGGACGCCCCCTTCTCGCGGTGGCTCCGCTCCGGCCGGGTAGTGGCGGTGGTGGCAGCCACGGACGGCGTCGCGGTCCCGCCGCATTGGAGCGTCAATTTCGCCGTCCGCGACGCGGACGCCATTGCCCGGCAGGCCCTAACACTGGGTGGCAGCATCTTGATGGCGCCCATGGACTCTCCGGGATATCGCAGCGCCGTGATCAGGGACCCCCAGGGCGGCACCATGGCGGTCAGCGCAACCGCCGGCTGACGCTTGCTGGAGAGCATGGGCGCCACACCGATTTGCGGCGCTGGTAGGGTCAGCCCATGGATGAAATTTTGGGGAAGTTCATCGACGATTTCGCGCGGCTCGTGGAGCTTGCGCAGTCCGGGCAGCGTCGGGGGCAACCGGGAACCCAGCTGCTGACTGCGCTCACCGAGCATTTGGCGGTCCGGGCCGAATCAGTGTCAGTAGTGGTTGAGGAGATTCCGCCGCACCGATTCGTGGACGCTGACATCCTCATGGAAGAGCTCGCCGCAGAGGATCCTGAGTTCCGGCTCGTGGGCATCGGCGGCGGCGACCAACGCCACCATCACTCGCTGAGCGACATGCTGCAGCAGTCCCAGCTATATCCGCAGTTCCCCCTGTCCCAGCCGGACTACGCCAACTTAGCTGTCGGTCCGGACGAACAACGGCAGGCCGTGGCACTGGGGCTCTGGCTATTCAGCCATGGAGGCAGTCCCATCGCCGTGCTGCAGCGGGACGCCAACCCCCGGTATGGCCGGCAGTCAGCTTCCCTTGAGGTTTTGGCCGGCGCTACAGATAAGGCCGCACGCTTCCTCTCGGAGTTCCGCAATCGGATGCAGCACCGCAGCGTGCTCAAGGGACAGGTCATTTCCCTGGTGATGGGCGAGTATGGTCCCAGCGCGGCCGGGGTGACGTTCCATGCACGGCCTGTCCTTGCCGCGTCGGATGTCATCCTGCCGGATGGCCTGCTGGAGAAAGCGTCGGACCACGCCTTAGGTATCGCCGAGCACCGTGAGTCTCTGATCAGGTACGGCCAGCACCTCAAACGCGGCGTCCTGCTCTACGGCAGGCCGGGGACGGGCAAGACCCACACGGTACGGTATTTGTTGAGCCGTAGCGAAGGTGTCACAGCAATCCTTCTTTCGGGAGGATCGCTCGCGAGGATCTCAGAAGCCGCCACCATGGCCAGGGCGCTGCAGCCCTCCATCGTGGTCCTTGAGGACTGCGACCTCATCGCCGAGGACCGCAGCTTCGGGCACGGACCACAGCCGCTGCTATTCGAGGTGCTGGACGCCATGGACGGTTTGGCCAGCGACGCCGACGTGGCGTTCGTCCTCACCACCAACCGCGTGGACATGTTGGAACGCGCCTTGGCACAGCGTCCCGGCCGTGTGGACCTGGCCGTGGAAATTCCTATGCCTGCCCGGGCGGAGCGGGTTGCGCTGATCAAACTGTATGCCCGCGGTATTCCCCTCAGCCCGGGCTCGATTGAAGACGCCGCCGCCCGCACCGAAGGAACCACCGCCTCGTTCGCACGCGAACTCGTCCGCCGTGCGGTCGTTGCCGGCGCATTGGACGGCGTGCCGGTGGCGGACCATCATCTTCAGAAGGCTGTGGATGACCTGATGGCCGACAGCGCCGCGCTCACCCGAAGCCTCCTCGGCAGCGGCGCCGAAGACGCCTCTGAGGGCATGGGCGGACCGTTCCCCGGACCGCCGGCGGCCTTCCATCCCGGGGGCTAGGACGTACCGCACGAGTGCGCTTGGGCCCTCAGCGACGCCAGCGGTACGGGGTGGTCGTTGAGACCCGCAGCAGTCCATAGCGTTCCAGGATCGGTCGCGAATATTCTGTCGAGTCACTGTGGATGAGTCTCTTCCCGAGCGCCAGCGCGGCCCGGGCCCGGGCCGCGGTGAGGGCCCGGTAGATACCCTGGCCACGCCATTCTGGTCGCGTCGCCCCGCCCCAGATGCCCGCAAATTCCGTACCCGGCACCGGCTCGAGGCGGCCCGCGCTCACGATCAGTCCTTCGTGTTCGGCCACCCACAGTTCCATACCGTCGTCCAGAGCCACGCGCCGCAGGATTGCGTCGGCATTGCCGTCGGAGACGTCGGTGCCGAAAACCTCGTCCTGCATCGCGCTCATGGCGCGGATGTCCCGTTCTGCGCTCACCCGCCGCAAGCTGACGCCGGGCGGGAGCTGCACGTCCGCATTCAACGCGTTTGCCGCCCCAATCATGATCGACTCGGTCTCATCGGGCTCAAATCCGTTGTCGAGCAGTGCCTCATGGAGTCCGGGTGCATGATCGTGGCCGCGGGTTTTCCACTCGACCCGCACGATCGCGGGATCGCTGCGGTAAAACGCGAGCGCTTCGGCCACCCAGCCCGCAATCCTCCGGGCATTGGCCCCATCGAGGTCCTGATACGTCACGAAACCCCTGCCGCCGGCGAACGTCACCAGCCGCAGCGGGCCCAGCCGTTCAACGCCGGTTGCACTGGGGGTCTCGGCATCTGTCCGGAGCTGCTGGTCGTACGCCATAAGAAGTTCTTCAGAAAGAGTCATCGGCGTCCACCCTACAGCCACGCCGGACGCTGGATACAGGACACCCGGCGCTCACGTTCCCTCACCGAGGGGCAACCCGGCCGGAGCGATGGCTAAGTGTCACCTGCACTCCTGCCGCCGCCCCCAGCGCGGCCTCATGGCGAAGGTCTGCTTCCGCCGCAAGACCCCCCACGCTCCGCTCTGGAGGCCCTCCGCAGCCTCGTCGTACCCGGCCGCAGGCCTCTTCCGTGGCCAGCCCGCGAGGCTTAGACTCGATTGGCTTGAGCAAACAGGGAGAAGTTCGGCATGAGGCTCGTCGTCGATCTCACTAAGTGTCAGGGTTACGCACAATGCGCCTTCCTCGCCCCGGAGGTCTTCACGATCCAGGGGGACGAGGCGCTTACCTACGACCCGGACCCTGACGAGGCGCAGCGCACGAGGATCCGGCGGTCCGCCGCGGCCTGCCCCGTCCAGGCCATCCGACTCGACCAGCTTGAGGAGCCGCACAGGCCGCGGCCTCCCGAAGAAGCCCCGGAAGCCGCCGCCGCCGGGGGCAACGGGGGCACCTTCCTTCGATCCGGCAGGATTGTCATCGTGGGCACGTCACTGACCGGGCTGCGCGCGGCGGAGCGGTTGCGCGAGGAAGGGTTCACGGGGTCGCTGACTCTCATTGGTGAGGAAGCGCACGAGCCGTATGACCGGCCGCCGCTGTCGAAACAGGTCCTGGCCGGGTCGGTGCGGTCCGCTGACACGTCCCTGCCGCGCCGCCGGGGAATCGATGCCGACTGGCGCCTGGGCGTCGCGGCCACGAGTCTGGATCTCGCCGCCAGGCAGGTGCATCTCGCCGACGGTGGCCGGATCGGATTCGACAAGTTGTTGATCGCCACTGGCGTGCGGGCCCGGTCCTGGCCAAACGCGGCGGAGGCGGCCCTGGCAGGCGTGCTGACCTTGCGGACCCGGGAGGACGCGGCAACGCTTCGGCAGCTCCTGGCCGCACGCCCTCGCCGGGTCCTGGTCATTGGCGCCGGGTTCATCGGCTGCGAAGTCGCTTCGGTGTGCCGCGAACTTGGCCTGCCGGTCACCGTGGCGGAGGCAGGCCCGGCACCGCTCGGCGCGGCGCTCGGCAGCGTGATCGGTGCAATTGCCGGAGAGCTGCAGATCGAGAACGGCGTGGATCTGCGCTGCGGCGTCAGGGTCCTTTCACTGGAAGGCGATGCCGGCGGACAGCTGCGCCGCGCCCGCCTCTCCGATGGCACAACACTTGACGTGGACATCGCGGTCACCGCGCTCGGGACCGTTCGTAACGGTGACTGGCTCGCAGGCTCCGGATTGGCGAGCGGCGTGTGGGGTGTCGCGTGCGACGCCGGCTGCCGGGCTTTCGACGTCAACGGGCTGGTCACCGATGACGTCTTCGTCGCCGGCGACGTATCCCGCGCCCCGCAGCCGATGTTCGGCTACCAGTTCCTCGCCGTCGAGCACTGGGGCAACGCGGTCTCCCAGGCCGAGGTTGCAGCGCACAACATGGTCAGCGGCGAAACGGCACGGTGGCCGCACCTGGCTGTGCCCAAATTCTGGTCCGTCCAGTTCGGCACCGAAATTAAGAGCGTGGGCGTGCCCTCGGTCGCCGATGAGGTCGCCATCGTGCAAGGATCGGTCGGATCCCGGCGGTTCCTGGCCGTTTACGGCTACAAGGGCCGCATCGTGGCTGCAGTGGCGTTCAACCAGAACAAATGGCTTGACTTCTATGAACCGCTGATTGACCAGGCGGCGTCCTTCCCGCCGACTTTCCACCATATTGACGAGCCGGACGACGCGCAGCCCGTGCCGGCCGGGTTCCAGCCTGCCGCCAGCCCCACCCAGGATGCGACCGTCGTCGTGACCGGCCACTATCCCAATGAGCGGCGCGCCAGATTGACTGACCGCCGCCTCCCGTAATGCGCCGCACCGGAGACCGGCAGCGACCGGCCCACGACCCAAGGAGCCTTCGCCATGGCCGAGCCCAGCACCTGGGAGCAGATCCTCGACTACACCAACCGGGCTAACCCCTACCCGTTCTACGACGAACTCCGCAAAACCCCCGTGAGACGCCTTCCGGACGGAAGCTATCTCGTGAGCACCTACGCGGAGATCGCCGCCCTGTTGCACGATCCACGGGTCAGCTCCGACATAACCCGCAACCCGGCTGCCGCCGCGGCGGGCGCCACGATTGGTGAGGACGGGGACGGCGCCGGCATGACGCCGACTTTCCTCAGCATGGATCCCCCGGATCACGACAAGTTCCGGCGGATCACCATGCGGCACTTCGGGCCGCCCACGACGCCTGGCAGGGTGGCCGGGATGGGGGCGCGGATGGCGGAAATTGTCACCGCTCTGGTCGACAACATGGCGGACCGCAGCCGGATCGACGTCGTCGATGATCTGGCGTATCCCCTGCCCGTCACGGTGATCTGCGAACTTCTCGGTGTGCCCCCCGGAGATGAACAGCGCTTCCGGGTCTGGGTGGACCTGGCCCTGCAGTCCACCGATCCCGGACTCGATCCCGAAACCCAGCAAAAGAAGAGGATTGAGGCCGGCACGGAACTGCGCGCGTTCATGCAAGAGCTGGTCGACGCCCACCGGCAGGCCCCGGGGACTGACCTGCTTTCAGCGATGGCCACCGATGATGGCCCGGAGGGCCGCATGCCGGACGAACAACTGGTGAGCACCGGGCTTCTCCTGCTCATCGCCGGACATGAAACCACAGTAAACCTCATCTCCAACGGCGTACTGACCTTGCTCCGTCACCCGGCCGAGCTCCAGAGGCTGCGCGCTGACCCCGGCCTGGCCATCCCGATGGTCGAGGAGCTGCTCCGCTACGAGCCGCCCGTGCATTTCGTCCCGTTCCGCACCGCCCTCGACGACATCGACATCGCCGGCACCACCATTCCGGCCGGCGCCTCGCTCACCCTGGTCCTTGCTGCGGGCAACCGCGACCCCGCCCACGTCGCTGACCCCGGGCTCTTCATCCCTGACCGGGCCAACAACCAGCACCTCGGTTTTGGGGGCGGCGTTCATCTTTGCTTCGGGGCGCCCCTGGCCCGGCTGGAAGCGCAGATCGCACTCACCGAATTCGCCACCAGGCTGGAGAACCCGCGGCTGGTCTCGGACCCGCCGCCGTACCGGCCGAGCCCGTTCCTGCGCGGCCCCTCCCACCTCCCGGTAGACATCGACGGCGTCCTCGCCCCTGGCCGGGCCTTCAGCCCCCAGCACGGCGGCCGTTGACAGTGTGCCGTTGAGGACCAGCAGGAGCTGCTCCAAGGTCGGCATCGTCGATGACTTCGTCAAGCTCTGGTTCACCCTGGCATTCGAACAGGGCCTGGGCCGCGGTGTGGGATTCAAGATCCTCACCGGGACCTCAGGGGGTAAGCCCCTGCTGACCGTCGCGCGGAAAATCCACTTCAGCGGGTGACGGTCAGCGGCTTCATCGGCACCGTGGAGGACGAGCACCCCGATAGCGAGGCAGTCAGTACCAATGCACCAACCGTGGCACGGATCGTGGAGCGTCGCCCGCTGTCTTTCAGACGGAAAACCATGCCGTCAGTGTCGCTGGTACAGCAGTCGGCGCCTACTGTTGTGCTGAATTCGTGCCCGGATCGTTGCCGGCGCCCGCCCGCCGGCGGTTGACCGCCCCCATCAAGCGCAGGCAGAGCGCCCAGTAGGCCACTCCCGCGGCCAGCGAGCCTGCCACGGCCAAGGCGGGGCTGATCCCGGCCAGCGGCGGATAGACCACCCAGTGGACAAGGTATGCGTAGAGGGAGGCGCTGGCTAGTACCACCATGAGTCGGCGGAGGACCTGCGGCACCGGAATGCTGGGGAGCCAGATGAGCAGCAGGATCCCGGCGAGGAGCGTGGCCTCCCGGCCGGGGTTCTCGAAGAATCCTGGAATGGTCAGGACTGCAATGACCGAGACCAGGCAACGCTGTGCGACGGTCCGGGACCGTGCGATAGCCCAGCCCAATGCGAAGAGCCAGAGCGCGGGCGCCGTGTGCGGCACGCCCGGGTTGACCAGCTCATACCGGGTCAGGAGCCCCACGCCGGTCAGCGCCAGCGGAAAGAGCAGCGGGAACCGCCGCTCGGCCCGGTCCGCCCACGGAATGGCCAGAAGCGCCGTCGCCGCGAGAAGCAGGTAGACGAGAATTTCGATGAACCAGAAGTGCCACTGGGTGCTCACCCCCTCCGGCCCGAGGACGGCGTTGAGCAGCACGATATTGGCGGGCGCGTAGTTGTCGGTGATCAGGAAGGCCACCGCGATGAACGCCATGCTCGGCACGATGATTCTTGCCACGCTGGACAGCTGCCTCCGCAGCCGCGGGATCCGCTTCCCAGAGAGCTGGAAGCGCGCGAAGTTGTAGCCTGCCACCGCCATGAGCACGTGGGCCGCACCCTGCCAGCTGAACAGCCCAACGTGCGTGCTGACGATCAGGACGATCCCGACGGCCCGCAGCACGATGCTCGTTTCGACCGGCGCAAAGAACCGTCGGTGCTTCCGGCCCGGTGCAGTTCGCGGCGGCACCAGGGCCCGGACCTGGGTCACGTGCCAATCCGGCGGGAGATGGCCCAGCGCCTGTTCCAGCCGTACTGATGCGGCCACGTAGGACAGTGAGTCCCCGCCCAGGGACACGAACGTGTCGCTGTCCGCGACGTCGGTGCACTCCAGCACGTCCTGGAAAATCTTCCGAACGCTGTCCGGAGCATTATTGTCCGGCGCGCCGGATTCCGTCGCGGGGGCGGATGCTGGCCCTGGTTTCGGCGCGGACAGGGCCAGGACGCCCCTGTAGTCGAGCTTGCCCGTGGCCAGGCGCGGGAGATGTTCGACGGCGTGGACCTCGAGGGCGGCTCGCGGCAGCCCCATGCCCTGGGCGAGGACCTTGCCCAGCAGGTGCGCGTCGTGGTCGCCTTCAACGGCGACGACGACGCCGTCGTCCGTCCCGGCGCTGGCCGCCTGCACACCGAGGTCCGCCAGGAGCCGCTCCACCTGCCCCAGGTCAACGCGCAGCCCGACGATCTTGACGAACCGGCTGCGCCGGCCCACCACTTCGTAGACGCCCGCCGGGTGCCGCCGGGCAAGGTCGCCGGTGCGGAGTTCCGTAACGGTCCGGCCCGCTGCGAGGTCCGCCGGGCATTCGGCATAGCCAAGCATGACGTTGGCGCCGCTGTAGACAAGTTCGCCGTGTTCCAGCCCCGGCACGGGGTCGATCCGGAACGAGCCGCCGGGCACCGGGATACCCACCGCGCCCGGCATCTCGGCCGCCAGTTCAGGAGGCAGGTATGCCATCCGTGCCGTCGCTTCGGTCTGGCCGTACATCACGAAAAATTCCCAGCCGCTGCGGCGGCCGAGTTCGGCGTATTTCCGCACCGATTCCGGCCCCAGCCGGCCCCCGGCCTGGGTGACGTAGCGCAGGCCGGGCAGATCCATGTCCGCAAACCCGACCCGTTCCAGCAGTTCAAAGGCGTACGGAACGGCCGCGAAGGACGTGGCTCCCCGGCGTCGGAAGAGCTCCCAGAAGCACGGATCAACCACGGAAAGGCCGGTCAGGACCAGCCCGGCGCCACGCAGCAGGTGGCTGTTGATCACGGACAGCCCGTAACAGTAGGACATCGGCAAGGTCGTCACTGCACGGTCGTCGGGCCCGATGTTCAGGTACTGGGCAATCGACTCGGCGTTGGCCTGCAGGTTCGCATGCGAGAGCCGCACGAGCTTGGGCGAGCCCGTGGATCCGGACGTGCTGAGCAGGAGCGCGAGGTCCGGGTGAAGCTCATGGCGGGTGCCGGTCCGGCGTTCGTCCAGCAGGAGCTGACCGTTGCCGGATTGGACAACGACGTCGGGGTCGTAGGCCGCAACGAGCGATTCTAGGGCGGCCGGCTTGTCCTCCGGCAGGAGGATCAGCGGGTGGCCGCCGGCCAGGGCCGCCAGATAGACCACCAGAGAGTCGACGTCGTTGGCTGCGGCGAGCGCCACGAGGCGCCGCGTGGTGCCAAGCCGGAGGGCGAAGGCATCGACCCGCTCCGCCAGCTCCCGGTACGTCATTGCCAGGGTGTCGGTGAGGATGGCTGGGCTGTCCCCGTAGCTCGCAAGATCCGCAGCAAAGGGCACCCGCATGAAATCAAGCTGCGTGGTCACCCGAACGATGTTATTAGATTAGGCTTACCTAATCCAAATTAGGGTACGAAAGGTTTGCGTAATCGCCGCGAATCGGTATCCTCCTTACTTAGGTGTACCTAAGTCGGGCCTGCCTCGGCGATGTTGCCGGGGCAGCCCACACGGTCCCGCACCCCTGACTCCATTCCCCCACACCGCACGGCTCCACCCCCACCGATCCACCCCACCGATCCAAGGAAACACCATGCCCAGCATTCCCCTGCCCAAAAACTCCCCACGGGTCCGGAAGACGCTTGCCCTGTTGGCCGCGGCAACCACCGTTCCGCTGGCCCTGGCCGGCTGCATGGGCACCCCAAAGGACCCGGGCGCCGCCGGACCCATCCAGGTCACGAGCAGTCCCGCCGTCGACGCTCACCTTCAGGGCCTGCTGGACACCGGCACCCGGCAATACTCCGCTTTCGTCGTGGATCAGACGGATCAGCTGGTTACCGGCACGAGGGCATTCGCGGCGGCTTACGCAGCCGGGGATGCGACGAAGGCCCGCGGGCTCTATGCCGCCACGCGCATGCACTGGGAGCGCATCGAGCCGGTCGCCGAGTCGTTCGGGGACCTGGACCCCAAGCTCGATGCCCGTGAAGCCGACCTCGAACCCGGCCAGGAATGGACCGGCTGGCACCGGGCCGAGAAGGACCTGTTCCCGCCGGCCGGTTACACGCCCCTCGCACCGGCGGAGCGTGCCGCCATCGCCACGCAGCTTGTTGCCGACACCGAGGACCTGGCCCAGCGGACCCGCACTGTGGAACTCTCCGCGGACAAGATCGGCAACGGCGCCAAGGAGCTCCTGGACGAGGTGGCCACCGGCAAAGTTACCGGGGAGGAGGAAATCTGGTCCCACACCGATCTCTGGGACTTCCAGGCCAACATTGACGGAGCCCGGACCGCCTTCGAGAGCCTGTTGCCTGCGCTGCAGCAGAAGGACCCGGACCTGGCCGAAGCGCTCGAGGCCAAGTTCGCTGCCTTGCAGGCCGGGCTCAAGCAGCATTCCACCGGCGCAGGCTTCGCCTACTACAACGACCTCAGCCAGGACCAGGTGCAGCAGCTCGCCTCCCTGGTTGATGCCCTGGGCGAGCCCCTGGCCAAGCTCACTTCGGCAGTAGCCCCGTGACCGGCTGCCCCTTCGGCGCCAACCCTCGCCGGGCCCCCGACGGCGGCGCCCCCGAATCAGCTGGCGCACCGGAACCAGCCAAGGCATCGGGAGCCGCCGCCATGCCCGCGCCGCCGGCAGCCCCCGGTTCGGGAAAGGGCCGGCTGTCCCGCCGCGGGCTCCTGTCCCTGGCAGGA
>NZ_KI914944.1:0-4527 GCF_000520575.1 Arthrobacter sp. I3 | reverse complement strand
CCGCGGGCTCCTGTCCCTGGCAGGAGCCGGCGGCGCAGGCGCCGTCGCCGGTCTGGCGGCTGGCTTCCTCAGCCACGACGCCGTCGAGGCCGCGGCACTCCCAGTGGCAAAGCCCGGCGACATCATCGCCTTCCACGGTGACCGTCAGGCCGGCATCGTCACGCCGGCCCAGGACCGCCTTCACATTGCAGCCTTCGACCTGGTCACGGAGGACCGTGCAGAGCTCATCCGGCTCCTGAAAGACTGGACGGCCGCCGCCGTGGCGATGACCGAGGGTCGCAGCACGGGCGGCAGCGGCGCCGTCGATGGCCCCTACGACGCCCCGCCCGAGGACACGGGTGAGGCCCTGGACCTCGGGGCCGGCAGACTCACCCTCACCTTCGGGTTTGGCCCCGGCCTGTTCGAGAAGGACGGCAAAGCCCGCTTCGGACTCGAGGGGCGCCGCCCGGACGCCCTGATCGACCTGCCACACTTCCCAGGCGACGACCTCCAGCCGGGACGCACCGGCGGCGACATCGTGGTGCAGGTCTGCGCCGACGACCCCCAGGTGGCCGTCCACGCGATCCGCAACCTTGCCCGCATCGGCTTCGGGCAGACGCGCGTCCGCTGGTCCCAACTCGGCTTCGGGCGGACGTCCTCCACGTCGAGGTCACAGGCCACCCCGCGGAACCTCTTCGGCTTCAAGGACGGCACCAACAACCTCAAGGCCGAGGACACCGCTTTGCTCGAGGAGCATGTGTGGGCAGGCCAGGGAACGCGCCCGGAAGAGGGCTGGATGGCCGGCGGCACGTACCTCGTGGCGCGCCGGATCCGGATGCACATCGAAATCTGGGACCGCACCTCACTGCGGGAACAGGAAGCGCTGCTCGGGCGCACCAAGGGCGCAGGGGCCCCGCTCTCCGGCGGCGAGGAATTCACCGCCCCCGACTTCCAGATCCAGGGTCACGGCGGGGAACCACTGATCCCGATGGACGCCCACGTCAGGCTCGCGCACTCGAGCCAGAACGACGGCGTCAAGATGCTCCGGCGCGGCTACAACTACGCCGACGGCTCGGACGGCCTGGGGCACCTCGACGCCGGACTGTTCTTCATCGCGTTCGTCACGGACCCCAGGACCCACTATGTGCCCATGCAGCTGGCCATGGCCAAGGAGGACACGCTGGCCCTGGAATACCTCAAGCACACCGGCTCGGGCCTGTTCGCGGTTCCGCCTGGCATCCGGGCGGGAGGCTTCATCGGCGAAGGTCTCTTCGCATGATGGCGGCAGTCACCGGTGCCGGCATGCCGCCGGGCCCAGCGGAACCCGGCGAACTCCACGGCCCGATCTTCCGGACCCCAGCACCAGCGGACCCGGCAGGCTGACAGGCAGCCAGAAAACTTGACCCGTAGGAAATATCCTACCTATTATTGGTCCGTGCCAGTCAGAACGAAAGATTCTCCCGCTGACCTTCTCTTCGGAGCGTTGGCTAACCCCACCAGGCGGGACATTCTGACGCTCCTCCTGGAAGGGCCACGAACCGCTGGCGAGATTGCCGAACGATATGACATGGCCCGACCAAGCGTGTCCGAGCATTTGAGGGTGCTGCTCGATCGGAACCTCGTCTCGGAGGAGCGGAGGGGACGGACAATTCGATATTTACTGACACCCGAGCCTCTTGCCGACGTTGCCTCGTGGCTGTCGCCTTTCGAGAAGTTCTGGCGCGCCCGCCTAAAAGACCTGAACCATACTCTCGAAAACCTGAAGGACACCTGATGTCATTGACGTTGACGGCCATAGAGCTCGACGAATTTCTCCCCCACCCGCCCGCAAAGGTGTGGAGGGCGCTCACGGAACCGGCCCTGATCGCGGCGTGGCTGATGGAAAACGACTTTGAACCCGTCATTGGGCACCGCTACACCATGCGCGGGACTCCTGTCCCGGCCGTAGGCTTCAGCGGTCTTGTCGCCAGTGAAGTTCTTGAAATTGACCCCGAACGGCTCCTGCGGATCTCCTGGCGGGACGCAGAAGCGGGCAACGACCTGAACAGCACAGTCACGTGGACCCTGGTCCCCGAGGGGGCAGGGACACGACTGTTCCTCATCCACGAAGGATTCGACCCGGAAGAGCCGAGCCATGTGATCGCTCACCGCATTATGGGTGGCGGCTGGCGCGGACAGATCCTCAAGAAGCTGACGGAAACGTTGGCCCAGATCGGGGAGTAAGGACTCGTCAGGTTGAGGCGCTGGCTCTGAACACGGCGCTGGACGGGAGCCTGACGCCGGGGAGTCCTCGGCTAGCTCCCGGCGGGGAGGATCCGGCTGTGGCGCTTCTCGGCCACCGCCGGATCGAATCTCGTATCTTCCAGGGTCCCTCCGTCGTCGAGCCAACGGCGGTTGGTGTAGAAGTTGATAGCCCGATCGTTGCCTTTCTCCACCCAGAGAAATGCCCGGTCATAGCCGAGTTCGATCAACCGTTGTTCCGCGGCCGCGAACAGGACGGAGCCTACGCCCTGCGCCCACCAGTCCGGATGCACGTTGATCGCGTGGAGCTGACCGGTTCCCGGGTCCGGGTCGCCGGCAGCAGGGCCGAGGATGGCGAACCCGGCAACCGCATCGGCGCTTTGGACGACGAGGTGAATGGTCCCTTGCCTGGGTTCAAGGATGTTTCGGCGCCAGGCGGATGCCGCGCGGTCGACGTCAAGACCGTCCAGGTATTCATCGGTCATGACGCCGCGGTAAGTGGCCCGCCAGGCCGCGATGTGGATCTCGGCCAGCCGTGCGGCGTCGTGCACGGTTGCGGCCCTGACGCTGATGTCCGGAGTGGTCATGGTCCAGAATCTATCAACTGCGGTCACCGGTGCCGGGCGGCGCGCGCGAGGCGGCGGGCAAGGTAGCCGATGACGAGGACGCTGGCTGCGGCGAGGAGCCACGTGCCCGCGGATCCAAGGGCCGGGCCGCTCGTGCAGGTGCTTGCGGCGCCGGATTCCGCCGTGTAGTCGATGCACTCGCCTGTCCGAAAGCCGAGAACCAAGGCGTCGACGGCGATCACCAACAAGATGGCACACACCCAGGGCCACATCGGACGCCGGCCGGGCCGAGGCGTTTCTTCCACGACCCTCTCCCCATCTCCGTAAATGGGCTAGCCCTTGGGACTCCTGGCAGACATCACACTAGGGCCGATTCCGGCAGCGCGGTACCCTGCATTAACACCGTGTCGGCCTCCACCGGCCACGTCGACCGCTGCGGACCGGGCCGGCCGAACGGAACCGTTTTCTGGAAAGGTCTACGCAATGTCAGAATCTGATCTTTCAGCACTCCGGGAGCGGGCTGCCCGCGGTGACAACGACGCCATCGGCGAGCTCATCGAGCTGGCCGCGGAGCGGGAAGACTTCGAGGAACTGCGACAACTTGCCGACGGCGGCAGCCGCGACGCTGAGGATCAGCTGGTTGAACTCGCAGCTGAGAAGGAAGACCTGGATGAGCTTCGGCGTCTGGCAGCTGCGGGCAATACAGACGCGGCCGAAGTTCTGGCCGAGCTCACTGAGTAGGCACTCCCGTATTTCGGCCGGGTTACCGCAGCTGAAATTGACTATGTCAATAGTCGCTGCAGCCTCTATGCTGCGCTGAGTCGCAAACGCGGCATCAACTCTGGGGGTTTGAAATTGGACCTTGGTCTGCTTGTCGCGGTTCTTTACTGGGCCTTTCCGGTGGCGGCGGTCTTCGTCCTGGCGCGAACCGTATTCCGGCTGAACACGTATCTGAAGCTGCGGATCGCACAGCTTCGCGCAGAGGCCGCGGCCGCTGACCCGGCAGAGCCACGACCCCAATTCCGTCCACAGGATTGATCAAATGTCGGCGATGATTCAAGGGAAAGTGCCCACGTGACGCCGAAAGGGCTGGTGGTGCGCGCAGCGAGGCCGGAAGACGCGGCCGAGGTGCGCCGGTTGTCCATTGCCTTCACTCCAGCCGCACAGGAGGTGCCGCCGGAGGTTTTCGATAGCCGTTTCGCCCGGTTCCTGGCCGATGGCTCATGGTGCCTCCCGGTGGCTCCGGCACGCACAAGGCTGCTCGGCTATGGCCTCGCTCAGGATTTCGGGCCAGGCCTGCGGGCTGACTTCACGACGGGCCGGGTCCATGACGTCTTTGTTGACCCCGGCACGCGGCTGGCCGGCACCGGCCGGGCCCTCATGAACTTCATCTTCGACTGGTCACGGGCCAGGCCACAGCCAATGATCCTGGACTGGCAGGCAAGTCCCTCCTCCAGCGCACGCCGTGTGAGGCCTCGGGAGTTCAGACCGAGCGGTACCGGAGCGAGCCGGGAATCTCTCCGCGTGATCCGAGGCCTTCCCCGTAGGCGAACCGTGCCCACAGCGCCCGCATCGCCCGGCCGTGGGCATTGACCTCGTCCCACGTCGCCCCCGCCAGGAGTCCGGCACCTTCCCACGTGCTCTGGTGGCCGAAGAGCAGGGGCAGGTCAACTGTGTGCGCGGCGCCATAGAGGTTTCCCGGTGCGCGCCAGGACAGCACGTAGCTGTGGGCCCGCCCGCC
>NZ_KI914943.1:23444-29121 GCF_000520575.1 Arthrobacter sp. I3 | reverse complement strand
ACGCGCAGTCCGACTTTCGGGTCGCGGATGATTTTCCGCAGCAGTGCCATGGTGCCCTCGACCGTCTCCCCCACCGCCACCCTGATGTTGGCGTTGGCCTTCGCCGTGGCGGCGAGGACGTTGGCCCCGGAGCTGCCTTCGAGCGTGGTGATGGCGACGGTGGTCCGGGTCATGGCGTTGGTCTCGCTGCCGAGCCGGCCGAAGAGCCAGGTGATCGGCGCCCGGAGCAGTGCCACGTTCGCGAACACGGCCCGCAGCGGTGGCGGGGTGTGCGGGCCGAAGCGGCGCAGCATCTCGGCGGTCACCTCCGGCAGCGACTGCGGGAACGGGCTGCGCTCGATCCGGGTGATGGCGCGGGCCAGCCGCGCCGTCGCCCCCATCCGCGGCGGTGTGGAGGCGTGTCCGCCCGGGTCCCGGGTCAGCAGCTCCACGTCCAGGATTCCCTTTTCGGCCACGCCGACGACGGCGGCCGGCCGGTTCACCCCCGGGAAGGCGCCGCCCGCGACGGCACCGCCCTCGTCCAGGACGAGCCAGGGCACCACGCCGCGGCCGGCCAGCAGGTCGGCGGCGGCCGCCGCGCTGTTGCCGGCCGTCTCCTCGTTGTTGCCGAACGAGAAGTAGAGGTCGTGCGCGGGCGAATACCCCGCCAGCAGCAGGCTCTCGGCCGCTTCCAGGATGGCCACGAGCTGGCCCTTGTCATCGAGCGTCCCGCGGCCCCAGAGGAACGTGCCGTCGTTGTGGCCGGAGAACGGTGGGTGTGTCCACTCCCCCGGGTCGTCTGCCGGGACGACGTCGTAGTGTGCCATCAGCACCGATGCCCGGTGCGCGGCCGCCGGGTCCTCCGCTGGTGCGGCGCCGGGCCAGCGGTACAGGAGGGCGTGGCCGTTGACCCGCTCCAGTTCCAGGGCAGCATGGACCGCCGGATACAACCGGGGCAGCGCCGCGATGAAGGCCTCGAACTCGGCTGTTTCCACCCCGGCCCCGGCCTGGGAGGCCCCAGCCCGGCTGGACACGGTCCGGTACGTCACGAGCTCCGCCAGCGACGCCGCCGCGCGCCCGGCGCCCGGCGGGTGCCCGGGGCCGCCCGGTGTTCCGCCGGGGCTCTTGAGGGTATTGCCGGCGGCGGCGTTCTGCAGGGGGTTGCGCATGCGCGAAAGTCTACGGCCGGAGGGTCCGCCGGAACCGGCTATTCGGCGCGCGGGTCCGGCCCCGGAATCCGGGGCACAATTCGGCGCACAAATTTCGGTCTCGGGAAAGCGGATACGCTGGGGGCATGGCCGAACAGAGCATTGACGGAACGCACTTTGGGGATCTGGGCGACGTGGCAGGCATGTCGGCCCTCGATATCGCGGACTGGCGGCTGCGGACCTTTGCCCTTTACGCCACCACGCGGAAGATTGCCGCGGACAGCCCGGCCGAGGCGCATTCCTACTGGCGCCAGGAGCGGGACCGCATGTTCGGCACCCACCCGGCGTCCGCGCTGACGGCCGAGGCCAAGGCCACCTTCGGCGGCCTGAAGACGGCGGACTACGATCCGATCTACCGCTTCCACGTCCCGCTAACCCCCGAGGGCGCCGGGCGGGAGATGAACGTAGAGACCGGGACCGACGGCCTGGTCCGGTTTGTGCGGCTGGGCACCTTCGACCTGCCCGAGATGGGACAGCTCGCGGTCTGGAAGCTCAGGGGCTACGGCGGGGGCATCTTCGTGCCGTTCCGTGACGCCACCGCCGGCCAGCCCGGCGGCAGTTACGGCGCCGGACGCTACCTCCTGGACACCATTAAGGGAGCTTTCCACGGCGTGCGGGGCTCCGGGCCCCAGGCCGAATTCATCCTGGACTTCAATTTCGCCTACAACCCCTCGTGCGCCTACAACGAGGCCTGGGCATGTCCGCTGGCTGGCCCGGCAAACCGGCTGGCCGTGGACATCCCCGTGGGCGAGCTGTACTGAGCGGATGGAGTCCCAGCTCGAACAGCTTGACCCTGCCCCCGCCGTCGTCCTCGGGCCGAAGACGCGCCGGTACCGGGGAGTCCTGCGTTATCCCGTGGTCCGGCAGCTCATCCGGTTCACCGGCGTCGGCATTGTCTGCACCCTGACCTCCCTGGCCCTGTACGCCCTCTCCCGGCCCTGGCTTGGGGCACAGCCGGCCAACGCGGCGGCCCTGATCCTGACGTCGTTCATGAATACCGCCCTCAACCGGCGCCTGACGTTCAAGATCACCGAACGCCGCCGGATGAAGCGCGACCACCTCAACGGCCTGATCGTAATCCTCGTCGCGCTGCTGATCACCGGCGGCAGCCTCGCCGTCCTGCACTGGGTCAACCCGGACGCCACCGTGGCGGAGGAGCTGTGGACCACCACCCTCTCCGGTTTCGCCGCCACCGCCGTGCGGTTCACGATGCTGCGGCACTGGATCTTCCGCCGCGCCCGCCACCGCTAGCTTCATCCACCGCCGGCCGCGCCCGCCTGCCCGAGGGAGCGGACGCCGGCGACGGCGGTGCGGACCGCGGCCGCCGCCTCCTGCAACTGCGCTGCCGTCACGGTCGAGTCGAAGCTGAACCGGACCGCCGTCTGGGCGATCTCGGGCCCGATGCCCAGGGCCAGCAGCACGGGTGAGGGCGCATCCGAGCCGGCGGCACACGCGGAACCGCTGGAGCAGATGATGCCCTGGCGTTCGAGCTCCAGCAGCACGGACTCACCGCTCGTGCCCGGTAAGCAGAAGGATGCCACTGACGGCAACCGCTCGGTGGGGTGGCCGGTAAGCAGCGCACCGGGAACACCGGCCAGCACGGCGCCGATGAACCCGTCGCGGAGGGCAGCGACGTGCCCGGCCGGTTCCCGCGGCAGTGCCAGGGCCGTCGCCAGCGCCACGGCGCCGGCGACGTTTTCCGTGCCCGACCGGCGGCCGCGCTCCTGCCCGCCACCGTGGACCAGCGGTTCAAGCCGGACCCGTCCGCGCACAAACAGCGCGCCGCTGCCTTTGGGCGCGCCCAGCTTGTGGCCGGAAATGCTCAGAGCGTCCACGCCCAGTGCGCCGGTGTCCAGCGGCAGCCAGCCGGCGGCCTGGACGGCGTCGGTGTGGAACGGGACTCCGTGAGCACGGGCCAGCGCCGCGAGCCGGGCGATGGGCTGGACCGTGCCGACCTCGTTGTTGGCGTACATGATGCTGACCAGGGCCGTGCCGGGCTGCAGCACGGCGGCGAGGGCCTCTTCGCTTACCTGCCCGAAGCGGTCCACGGGGATCACGTCGACGGCGAAGCCGTGCACCCGTTCGAGGTACCGGGCGGATTCTTCCACCGCGGGATGCTCGACGGCGCTGATCGCCACCCGGTCCAGGCGCGGATCGGCGGCGCGCCGGGCCAGGGCGATGCCCTTGACGGCGAGGTTGTCCGCTTCTGTGCCGCCGGAGGTGAAGACGACTTCCCCGGGGCGGCAGCCGAGGGCCTTGGCGGTTGCGGCGCGGGCCCCCGCGAGCGCCGCGGCAGCCGCCTCACCCAGGGAGTGATGGCTTGACGGGTTGCCGAATTCGCCCGTGAGGTACGGCCACATGGCCTCCAGCACCTCGCGGCGGACCGGGGTGGTGGCCGCGGCGTCGAGGAAGATCATGGTGCGCCTCAGCCGGCCGCCGGACCGGCGCCGGAGTCGACGGCCGGCTCGACGTCAAGCTCAATGTCCAGGCCGAGGTCCAGGGCCGTGACACTGTGCGTCAGGGCGCCGATCGAGATGACGTCAACCCCGGTGGCCGCGATGTCCGCCACGGTGGAGAGGTTGACGTTGCCGCTGGCCTCGACGCGGGCCCGGCCGCCCACCAGTCCGACGCCGGCCGCGAGCTCGGCCAGGGAGAAGTTGTCCAGCATGATGGTGTCCACCCCGGCGGCAAGGACGGGCTCGATCTGCTCCATGGTGTCCACCTCCACTTCGAAGTGTGTTGTGTGGCCGAGCTGGGCCTTGGCGCCGCGGAGCACTGCGGTCAGCTTCGCCGGGTCGCCGCCGGTGAGCACGGCCAGGTGGTTGTCCTTGGCCAGGACGGCGTCGGAGAGGCTGAAGCGGTGGTTGGCGCCGCCGCCGCAGCGGACGGCGTAGCGTTCGAGCACCCGCAGCCCCGGCGTCGTCTTGCGGGTATCGGTGATCCGGGCCCCGGTGCCGGCCACGAGCGCCACGAACTCGGCCGTTTTGGTGGCGATGGCGCTCATCCGCTGGACCAGGTTCAGGGCGACGCGTTCGGCCAGCAGCACGGCGCGGGCGTTCCCGGTCACGCGGGCCAGGGCGGTTCCGGCGGCGAAGGCCTCGCCGTCGGTGACCAGCAGTTCGACGACGGCGCCCGGGTCGGTCAGCTTCATCGCCGCGGCGAAGACCTCCCCTCCGCTCAGCACGCCGGGAACCCGGGCGTTGAGAACCGCCGTCGCCCGCGCCTGCACGGGGATGAGCACCTGCGAGGTGATGTCCCCGGACGGGGCGTCCTCCTGCAGCGCCGTGCGGAGGACGGCCAGAACGGCGGCCTCGGGCAGGCTCCCGGCGAGCGCCGCGGCGCGGGAGGGCAGGGTTTCCGGGGCAGCGGTTGCGTGGGCAGTGGTGGTCACGAGGAAATCCTTTGCATGGAATGGGTGAGGGCTGAGGCGTCGTCCGTGTCCGCCCGGTAGTGGGCTCCGACGGACTGCGTGCGGTTCAGGGCAGCCGCCACGAGCAGGCGGGCCGCGAGGAGCAGGTTCCGGTCCTCATGGGCATCCTGGCAGAGCCAGTCACTGTGGCCGGAATCGGGAGCGGTCTCAGAATGGACAACGGCGTCCCAGGCCGCAAGCACGGTCTCCGCCTCCCGCAGTTGCTCCCCGCTGCGCATTACCCCGGCGTCCGCCGTCATCAACCGCCGAAGAGCGTCGCGCGAGAAAACCCCGTACGCGGATACCGAGTTCACAAAATCTTCGGACACGCTCGCTAAAGTGTCCTCCCCTGACGTGAAGTCGTGCGACGGCGCTGCGGAAGCGTGCGTCAAGGGGAGGCCGCCCGCGGCCGAGACAGAACGCAGAGCAGTGGTGTCGTGCGACGGGTCGGCGCGCAGGAAGTCCTCGACGGCGCGGCGGCCGAACACCAGGCCCTCCAGCAGCGAGTTGCTCGCCAGCCGGTTTGCCCCCTGCGCCCCGGTGCGGGCGACCTCGCCGGCGGCGTACAGGCCGGGAACGGACGTGCGGCCCCGCAGGTCGGTGCACACGCCGCCCATCCAGTAGTGCGCGGCCGGGGAGACGGGGACCGTTTCTGTGGTCCAGTCGTAGCCGGCGGCGAGGGTGGCCGCCGTGATGGTCGGGAACCGCCGGGCCAGGAAGCCCGCGCCCCGCGCTGCCTCGATGCCGCGGGCGTCCAGGTAGACCGGGCTGTCCGGCGCGGCCCCGGTGGCGGCCAGGTGCAGGGCGATGCTGCGGGAGACGACGTCGCGGGGGGCCAGTTCGGCGTCGGGATGGTAGTCGGGCATGAAGCGGTACCCCGCGGAGTCCAGCAGCACCGCGCCCTCGCCGCGGACCGCTTCGGAGATGAGCAGGGCCGGCGGCCCGCCTGGAATCTCCTCGGCGGCAAGGGTGGTGGGGTGGAACTGGAAGAACTCGAGGTCCCGCACCGCGGCGCCGGCACGCCAGGCCAGGGCCAGGCCGTCGGCGGTGGCGACGGCGGGGTTGCTGGTGCGGGCAAAGA
>NZ_KI914943.1:17525-23344 GCF_000520575.1 Arthrobacter sp. I3 | reverse complement strand
GCCCCGCCGGTGGTGAGCAGGACGGCGTCGGCGGCCAGCTCCTGGGGCCGTCCGCCTGCCAGGTAGGCCACTCCGGTGACCCGGGCCGGCGTCGGGGGCGTGCTGCCGCGCTGTGACAGTTCGTCCGGCAGCGCTTCGGCCAGGTCGTCCGGTCCGGTCAGGAGCCCGGTGACGAACGCGCTGGTCTCCACCCGGAGCCGGCCGTGGCCGGCGCGGTCCAGGACGGCGCGTTCGAGGACGGCGGCGACGAGCCCGCGGGCGATGCAGGCGCCCGTCGCGTCCCCGCCGGCGTGCAGGATGCGCGGCGCCGAGTGTGCCGCTTCAAGGCCCAGGGCCGGTCCGCCGCCGGGAGCTGCGTCGAAATGCACGCCGTAGCGGCCCAGGGCGGCGATGTCCCGGACGGCCTCTGTACACAGGACCCTGACTGCCTCGGGGTCGTTGAGCCCGGCACCGGCGGCGAGCGTGTCCGCGATGTGCGCTGCCACGGAGTCACCGGGGGCGGCATCCTCCGGGGCCAGCACGGCCGAGACGCCGCCCTGGGCGTAGAACGTGTTGCTTTGTTCCAGCGTCCCCTTGCTCAGGAGGACCACCTCGATGTCACGGCCGCCGGTGGCGGCGTCGTCGGTGGCGAGCAGCGCGGCGTAGAGCCCCGCAATCCCGCTGCCGACGATCACGAGCCGCCTGGTCACGGCCGCGCCGCCAGCATGCGCTCCAGGGCCACCCTGGCCGGGGCGGCCACGTCCTCGTCCACGGTGATGCGGTTCAGCACCTCGCCGCGGACCAGCGCTTCCAGGACCCAGGCGAGGTAGCCGGGGTGGATGCGGTACATCGTGGAGCAGGGGCAGATCACCGGGTCCAGGCAGAAGATCGTGTGCTGCGGGTATTCCGCGGCGAGCCGGTTCACCATGTTGATTTCGGTGCCGATCGCGAACGTGGTGGGTTCCGTGGCCGCGGCGATGGCCTTCTTGATGAAGTCGGTGGACCCGGCGGAATCGGCGGCATCCACCACCTCCATGGGGCATTCCGGGTGCACGATCACCTGCACGCCGGGGAACTCGGCGCGGGCCTTTTCGATCTGGCCCACGTTGAAGCGTTTGTGGACCGAGCAGAAGCCGTGCCAGAGGATTACCCGGGAATCGAGCAGGGCCTGTTCGTCGTTGCCGCCGAGGTCCTTGCGCGGGTTCCACATCGGCATCTGCTCCAACGGCACCCCCATGGCCTTCGCCGTGTTGCGGCCCAGGTGCTGGTCGGGGAAGAACAGCACGCGCTGGCCGCGTTCGAAGGCCCATTCCAGCACCGTCGCGGCGTTCGAGGAGGTGCAGACGATCCCGCCGCGCTCGCCGCAGAAGCCCTTGAGGGCGGCGGAGGAGTTCATGTAGGTGACCGGGATGACCGGGACCCGGCCCTCGGCGTCGGGCTCGGTGCCGAAGACCTCCTCAAGCTGTTCCCAGCACTCGGTGACCGAGTCGATGTCCGCCATGTCGGCCATGGAGCAGCCCGCGGCCAGGTTGGGCAGGATCACGGCCTGGTCGGGGCGGGACAGGATGTCCGCCGTCTCGGCCATGAAGTGCACGCCGCAGAAGACGATGGCCTCCGCGTCGGGCCGGGTCAGGGCGGCGTTGGCGAGCTGGAACGAATCGCCCACGAAGTCGGCGTATTCGATCACTTCGTCGCGCTGGTAGAAGTGCCCCAGTACGACGGCGCGGTCCCCCAGTGCCGCTTTGGCGGCGCGGATCCGGGCGTCGAGTTCGGCGTCGGAAGCGAGCTTGTATTCTTCCGGGAGCTGGCCCTGCCGGGGAGTGGAGGCCGGTGCGACGTCGGTGGAGGAGGCACCCGGCCCGTAGGCGGGCACGCCGGCGAGGGCCTCGGCGAGGTCGTAGTCCCAGGGCCCGCGGGCCAGCGCGGGGCTGCAGGTGGAGGCCGCCGCGCCCTGTGCCATGGTGGTGGCCTGCTCGCGCGTGATCAGCTGGATTGCCGTGTTGACGCTGCTCATGGTGTGCTCCTGTTGTCTGGGTCGAGGCCTGGGCGGCCGGTGAAGCGGTAGAGGCGGGGCGGGCGGTGCTTGCCGCCCTGCAGATAATGGTCGGTTTCTTCGATTTCCGGCGTGGCCTTGACCTGCCGGCGGAAGTTGGCGGGATCGAGTTCGCGGTCCAGGACGGCCTCGTAGACCTCCCGGACCTGGGCGAGGGTGAAGTACTCGCCCAGCAGGTGGTAGGCGATGGATCCGTAGGCCATCTTGTTGCGCAGCCGCCACAGCGCGTAGTCGACGATCGAGTTGTGGTCGAAGGCCAGCTCGTCCAGCCTGTCGGCGCGGAACCAGCGCACGTTCTCCGATTCGTCGGCCAGCGCGGCCTCCGTGGGCTGGACGAGTGCCCAGTACACGATCGAGACGACGCGCTGGGTGGGCGAGCGGTGCAGCCCGCCAAAGGCGTAGAGCTGTTCGAGGTAGTTCGGGGCCAGCCCGGTGGTCTCGCGCAGGTTCCGCGAGGCGGCGTCCTGGAGTGACTCGGAGTGCGTGAGCGGGCCACCCGGCAGCGCCCAGAGGCCCTTGAACGGTTCGCGGATCCGGCGCACCAGCGGAATCCACAGCGTGGGCCGGCCGGACCGCTCGCTGGGACGCAGCGCAAAGATCACCGTGGAGATGGCCAGCGACGGCGGCGCGGTCTGGCGCTCCGAGACGTTGGCTGCTGTGGTGTAAACGGTGATCTACCCGCCCTCTGAGGTTCCGGGCGGGTCCGCGATGGACTGCCCGGCTGGATCCGGCCCGACCGCCGGATTAGTTATAGTCACATTGACTAGAACTAATGATACGGCCGCGCCGCCCGGGCGCAAAATGTTTCGGGTCACACGGGCCGGACCGGGTTGTCGCCGGCGCACGGACGGGGCTTGTCCGCGGGTGCCGGCACCGGTATTAATCGAGGCTATGGACTCAGAAGATATGGACCCGGAGGGTACGGACACAGAAGTTATGGACCCTGAGGGTACGGACGCAGAGGCAGTCAGGGCCCGATACGCGGGGGCGGCCCAGGCATTCATGGAGCTCGCCGGGCAGGTACCGCACCAGGCGTGGTCGCGGCCGGCACTGGGTGAATGGGATGTCCGGGCGCTGACCGGCCACACGAGCCGCGCCCTGACAACCGTGGAAACCTACCTCGGCACCCCGGCCGCCGGGGCACGGGTGCCGGGTCCAGTGGAATACTTCCTGGCCGTCCGGGGCGCCACCTCGCCCGCCGCGATTGCGCAGCGAGGCAGGGAAACCGGGGAGGCGCTGGGCGAGGACCCTGCCGCTGCCGTGCGGGAGCTTGTCCAACGCGTCACGGCCCTCGTCAGGAACACGCAGGACGATGCCCTGGTGGTCACCCCTGCCGGAGTAATGACGCTCATCGACTACCTGCCGACCCGGACCTTCGAGCTGGCCGTGCACACCCTGGATCTGGCGCGCGCCCTGGGCCTGCCGCCGCCCGCCGCTTTGGCCCCGGCGGTCGCGGCCTCCCTGGAGCTCGCCGGAGCCATCGGCTCCCGGCTGCCGTCCGCCGGTGATTTGCTGCTCTTGCTCACCGGCCGGACCGGCCTGCCCGAAAACCTGAGTGTCCTCTAGCCCGTGCCGGCGGCCGCGGCTTCCAGCAGCGGCAGGGTGCGGCCCTGGAAGTGCGTATTGAGCACGATCACGGAGGACGAGCGCAGGACCGATCGGGTGGCGATCATGGCATCGAGGACGCGCTGGAGGTCCGAATTGGAGCGGGCGGCTATCCGGGCCATGAGGTCCGAGCTCCCGGAGACGGTATGGATCTCGATCAGCTCGGGGATCCGCGCCAGGGCCTCCACGACGGCGTCGTGCCCGAGGTCCTGGTTGATCGTGAGGGAGCAGAAAGCCACGACGGGGTAGCCGAAGTGCGCCGGATCGGGCTGGGGCACCCATGAGCCAATCACGCCGGCGTCCTGCATCCGGTCCAGGCGCGACTGCACCGTGGCGCGGGCAACCTTCAGTACCCGGGAGGCCTCCAGGACCGAGGCCCGGGGGGAATCCGTGAAAAATCGGACAATCTTTGCATCAAGCGGATCAACGTCCACTGATTCTTCCTTCCCAAGCGGGACCGGGCCGGACAAACAGCCACCGATGCCCCGATTCAGTTAGCAAACTGCCACCATGCTCTCACGGCGGAGGCGTCCCGGCGGCCGGGGGCCGGCCCCAAATCCGGTAAATTCAATAGGTCCCATAAGGACGAAAAGATCCAAACCACACGAAGGTTCGCCATGACGATGAAGTCCACTGCGACGCTACCCACCGCGGTTCCCGCCCCGAGCCTGGGGCACAGCATGAAACCACGCCAGCTGACAATGATGGGACTGGGCAGCGCGATCGGCGCCGGCCTGTTCCTCGGCTCGGGAGCCGGAATCCAGGCGGCGGGACCGGCCGTGCTGATCTCCTACCTCGTCGCCGGAACCCTGATCATCCTGGTGATGTGGGCGCTCGGGGAGATGGCCGCGGCCAATCCCAACAGCGGCGCCTTCTCCGTGTACACGCAAAAGGCCATGGGCAAGACCGCGGGCGCCACCGTCGGCTGGCTCTGGTGGCTGCAGCTCGTAGTGGTCATCGCGGCCGAGGCCCTCGGTGCGGCCGGGCTCCTGTTCACGGTGTGGCCGGTGATCCCCGTCTGGGCACTGTCCCTGATCTTCATGGCCCTGTTCACCGCCATCAACCTGGCGGGCGTGAAGAATTTCGGCGAGTTCGAATTCTGGTTCGCCATCCTCAAGGTGGCTGCCATCGTGATATTCCTGGCCATCGGCGGGGCCCTGCTGCTGGGCTTGCTGCCGGACGTCCCGTCCCCCGGCCTCAGCAACTTCACATCCGGCTTCGCCCCGGCCGGCCTGGGCGGCATCGCAACCGCACTCTTCGTCGTCATCTTCGCCTTCGGCGGCACCGAGATTGTCAGCGTGGCCGCGGCCGAGACGGAAAACCCGGAGCGCAGCGTCGCCCAGGCGATCCGCACCGTCGTCTGGCGGATCCTCGTGTTCTACATCGGCTCGGTATTCGTCATCGCGGCCGTCCTTCCCTCGACTTCCGCGGCCCTGAAGTCCCCCTTCGCCGGCGTCCTCGACGTCGCCCGGATCCCCGGCGCCGGCGCCGCGATCACCCTGGTCGCCGTCATCGCGCTGCTCTCCGCCCTGAACGCCAACCTCTACGGCGCGTCCCGCATGGTGTACTCGCTCTCTGAGCGCGGCGAAGCCCCCAAGTTCCTCTCCAAGCTCAACACGGCCCGGGTCCCGGTCGTGGCCGTGAGCGTCTCCGTGGCCTTCGGCTTCCTGGCCGCCGTTCTCGAACTGCTCTTCCCGGACCAGATCCTGCCGGCGCTGTTCCAGCTGGTCGGTTCCACCTGCCTCGTGGTGTGGGGCTCGGCCCTGGTGTCCCAGCTGATCCTGCGCCGCCGGGCTGACCGCGACGGCACTGCGCTGCCGCTGCGGATGAAGGGCTTCCCGGGGCTGACGATCTTCGGGCTCGTGCTCCTGGCACTGATCTTCGCCGTCGGCTTCGGCAGCCCGGAGAGCAGCAAGCAGCTGGTCAGCACCCTGGTACTGGTGGCCGGCATCGCCGTGGCGTGCTGGACCGGCGCCCGGATCACCCGGAACCGCAACGCCGCCGCCGGCGCGAAAGCCGACCAGGCGGAACAGCCCAGCCGCTAGGCAAATTGCCAAGCTCACCGGCGCGCGGGGCGGCATAAGTGTGCAGTCTGGGCACCCCAGCCTAGGCTGATTGCCCACCCCGCCGCCGGTGACTAGGGTCACAGGCATGGACACACTTCTCCCCGTGGCTTCCGGCA
>NZ_KI914943.1:8888-17425 GCF_000520575.1 Arthrobacter sp. I3 | reverse complement strand
CGCTGCCGGGCCGCTCACAGCCGATGAACTCCGCGAGCTCTATTCGCTCATGGTGGCCGTCCGGCACCTCGACACCTCGGCCATCGCCTGGCAGCGGCAGGGCATCATCCCCGGCTACGCCCCCGAACTCGGCCAGGAAGCGGCCCAGGTGGGCAGCGGCTACGCCGTGGACACCACCCGGGACTTCGTCTTCCCCACCTACCGCGAAATGGGCGTTGCCCGGACCATGGGCGTGGACATGGTTGCCTACATGTCCACCCACAAGGCCACGTGGCACGGCGGCCTGTACAACCCGATGGAATCCCGGCTGGCCCCGATCCAGGCGGTCGTCGCCGGCTCCGTCCTGCACGCCGTCGGCTGGGCCCACGGCCAGACGCTGGACCAAAAGGACGGCGTCGCCCTGACCTACTTCGGCGACGGCGCCTCATCGCAGGGCGACGTGCACGAGGCGATGAACTTCGCCGCCGTGATGAAGGCGCCCGTGGTGTTCTTCGTCCAGAACAACGGCTGGGCCATCTCGGTCCCCACCGAACTGCAGGTGGCCGGCGGCTCCGTCGCGGCCCGCGCCGCGGGTTACGGCATGCCGGCGCAGAAGATCGACGGCGACGACGTCGTCGCGGTCCTCGAAGCGACCCGCCGCGCCTTTGCGCATGCCCGTTCCGGCAACGGCCCGGTGCTCATCGAGGCCATGACCTACCGCCGCGGCCCGCACTCCACGTCCGATGATCCGGGCCGCTACCGCTCCCTCGACGAGGAACGCGACGGCGCAGGCACCGACCCGCTCGAGCGGCTCCGGCAGCGGCTGCTGGCCGATGGAATTGCCGACGAGGCGTTCTTCGCCGAAGCGCTGGCCGCGGCCAAGGCCGAAGAGGAGCAGATCCGTACCGGCATCCAGGCCCTGAGCTCCCGGCCCGGGACCGAAATGTTTGACCTGGTTTTCCAGGAAACCACCCCTGCCCTGCAGGCCCAGGCCGCCAACTGGCGCGAGGAGTCCGAACATGTCTAACTCGATTCTCGAAAGCGAAAGTGCCAGCGGCAACAACAGTGCCGACAACACTGCCACCAACCCGGCCGGAAGCGAGCCCGCCACCACGGTGATGTCGATGCAGCAAGCACTCAACCGCGCCCTCGACGAGGTCCTCGCGGAGAACCCCAAAACCGTCATCTTCGGCGAGGACTGCGGCCGGCTCGGCGGCGTCTTCCGCATCACCGACGGGCTGCAGGCCAGGCACGGCGCGCAGCGCGTCTTTGACACCCCGCTGGCGGAATCCGGCATCCTGGGCATGTCCGTGGGCCTGGCGATGGCCGGGTTCCACCCCATTCCCGAGGTCCAGTTCGACGGCTTCGCCTACCCGGCCATCAACCAGATCGTCTGCCAGATCGCCCGGATGAACTACCGCAGCCGGGGCACCATGCCGATGCCCATCACCCTGCGGGTGCCCAGCTTCGGCGGCATCCGCGCCCCCGAACACCACGGCGAAAGCCTGGAGGCGCTCTTCGCCCACGTACCGGGCCTGAAGGTGGTCTCGCCGTCGAACCCGCATGAGGCCTACCACCTGCTCAAGTACGCCGCCACGCGGCCGGACCCGGTGATCTTCATGGAGCCGAAGTCGCGGTACTGGCAGAAGGGTGAGGTGGACACCGCCCGGCACGATGCCGATGGCGGCTCCCCCACCGGTGCCAAGGTGATGCGCGAAGGCCGCCACCTCACGCTGGTCGCCTGGGGCGCCATGGTGGCCCGCTGCCTGCAGGTGGCGGAGCTCGCGGCCGAGGACGGGATCGACATCGAGGTCCTGGACCTGCGCTGGCTCAAGCCGATCGACGCCGAGGCCCTCGCCGCCTCCGTGCGCAAGACGCGCCGCGCCGTCGTCGTCCACGAGGCGCCGCTGACCTCCGGCCTCGGCGCCGAAGTGGCGCAGCTGATCACGCAAAGCTGCTTCGACACCCTCAGGGCGCCGGTGGAGCGCATCACCGGCTTCGACGTCCCGTACCCTTCGGGCGACCTGGAAGATGAATACATCCCGAACATTGACCGGATCCTCTTCGGCATCCAGCGAGTATTGGAGTACAAACGTGGCTGAAATTTCCTTCCCGCTCCCGGATCTCGGCGAGGGCCTGATCGAGGCCACCGTGCTGGAATGGCTGGTTTCACCGGGCGAGCAGGTGGAGCGCAACCAGCCGCTCGTGGAGGTCGAAACCACCAAGTCGGCCGTTGAATTGCCCAGCCCGCAGGCAGGTAAGGTAGTGCGTATCTACGGCGGGCCCGGCGACAAGATCAATGTCGGCGAGCCCCTGATTGTGTTTGAGGTGCCGGACAACACCGCCGGCATCGTGGGCACGGTCCCGAAGGAAGAGGCACCGAAGCGCCGGGTCCGCCTGAGCGCCTTACTTGATGAGGACTGAGAGCATGAGCGGCAGACACACCGGCGAACAGCATTCGCACACCGTTGAGGGCACCGACCCCCAGCTGTACGTGCAGGTGCATGAGCCCCAGAACGACGCCGGGCTCCGTCCCGTCCTGCTGCTGCACGGCTTCTCCTCCTCCTCCAAGCTCAACTGGGAGGACAGCGGCTGGCTCACCGCGCTCCTGGAAGCCGGCCGGCGCGTCATCACCGTGGACCTGCCCGGCCACGGCCGCAGCGGCGCCCCGGAGGACATGGACTCCTACTCCCCCAGCCGGATCCGCGCGGACCTGCTGCAGATAGTGTTCGACGCCGGCGCGCGTCCGCTGCGCGACGGCGACCCGTCCAGCGGGCTCGACGTGATCGGCTATTCGCTGGGGTCCCGGCTCGCCTGGGAGTTCGGGGCCACACAGCACGAGCTGGTGCACCGGCTGGTCCTGGGCGGCCCGAACGTCGCCGATCCCCTGGCGGACTTCGACCTGATCGCCGCGCAGCGGTACCTGGCCGACGGCACGCCGATCGCGGACGAGTCGACCGCCGGGCTGCTGAAGATGGCCATGCTGCTGCCCAGCAACAACATCTTCGCGCTGCTGTCCCTGGTCGAGGCGATCAAGACCGAGCCCTACGACCCCGCCGAGGCCGTCCCGCACATGCCGATGCTCCTCGTGGCAGGGGAAAAGGACGACCGGGCCGCCTCCATGCCGGAGCTCGCCGCCCTCGGCGCCACGGTCGGCGGCATGGTCGAACAGCTGGTGCTGCCGGGCCGCAACCACACCAACGCCATCACCAGCCGCGCCTTCAAGCAGGGCGCCATCAGCTTCCTGGGCGTCTAAACCCACCGTACAAAAAGCAACGCGGGGTCACTTACGGCCCATCCGAATGATCTGGATGGGCGCGCAGTGACCCCGCGTTGCTCTTTAACCCAGAGGGGCACGGACCTTGCGGTCCGCGCCCCTCGTGCTTGCCTGGTTGCTAGTGCTTTGCGGCTCCGGCCGGCGCGTGGTGCGCGACGCCGAGCGGGCGGCCCTTCGTTTCACCGGTCAGCAGGACGCCGACGGCGGAGATGACGCAGAGGATCATGATGTAGATGCCGATGGAGCCGGTCCAGTGGGTGCCCTGCAGGAGGACTTCCGCGATGGTGGCCGCGAACGCGCCGCCGAGGATCGCACCGAAGGCGTAGCCGATCGAGATGCCCGAGTAGCGCACCTCCGGCGGGAACATCTCGGCGTACATGGCGGACATGGGGCCGTAGGACAGGCCCAGGCCGACCGTGAGGACGAACAGCGCGACGCCGTAGAGCAGGATGTTCTTGGTGTCGATCAGGGCGAACATCGGGATCATCCAGGCAAAGACAATGCCGTAGCCGATCAGGAAGGTCTTGACGCGGCCGATCTTGTCCGAGAGCCAGCCGCCGGCCAGGGTGAAGATCAGCCAGCCGAAGGAGGCCAGCGTCGTGGCGAGCAGGATCTGCGGGGTGGGCATCTTCAGCGTCTTGGTGGCGTAGGAGATGAAGAAGGCAATCAGCAGGTAGCCGGCGGCGTTGTTGCCGATGAAGATCATCGTCGAGTAGAGGACGGCCTTCTTGTGCTTGCGGAGCAGCTCGCCCAGGGGCGCCTTGCTTTCTTCCTTGCGGTCCTGCATCTCCTTGAAGACGGGGCTCTCGGCGACCGCCCGGCGGATCAGGTAGCCGACGATGATCAGCACGATGGAGAGCAGGAACGGCACACGCCAGCCCCAGGACGCGAAGTCTTCCTTGGACATGGAGGTGTTGAGGAAGTACAGCAGGCCTGTCGCGAGGATCATGCCGACCGGAACGCCGATCTGCGGGTAGGCGCCGAACAGGCCGCGCTTGCTCTTGGGAGCATGCTCCACGGCCATCAGGGCAGCGCCGCCCCATTCACCACCGGCGGAGAAGCCCTGGATGACGCGGAGCAGGATCAGGAGGATCGGGGCCCAGACGCCGATCTGCGCGTAGGTGGGCAGCATACCGATCAGGGCCGTGGCGGCGCCCATCATGATCAGGGTGAAGACCAGCATGGCCTTGCGGCCGAGGCGGTCGCCCAGGTGGCCGGCGACGATCGCGCCGAGCGGGCGGAAGAGGAAGCTGATGCCGATCAGGGCGAAGGACAGGATCTGCGCCAGGCCCGGGTTGGAGTCGTTCAGCGGGGCGAGGAACAACGGCGAGAGCAGCGTTGCTGTCAGCTGGGCAAAAATGAAGAAGTCGTACCACTCGATGGTGGTGCCGACCAGGGTCCCGGCGAGGACCTTGCGTTCCTCATGTTTGCTGCTGGGACCCGCCTCAGAATCTACGGATGAAGTTACGGTCATTGGAACTCCGTTGCTGGGGGCAGAGGTACTGCCCGGGGTGGGTGCGAAGTGGATAACTGATGCCTCATTAATTACTGATCGAACGGTCAGTTAGTATCCTGAATACTACTATGAAAGATGTGATAAGGCACACACATTCCCGGAAAGTGTCTTCCGCGGGTCAGTCGGTGCGGTTGAGCAGCTCGCGGACCCTGGCCCGGACCGGCTCGCGGTCGTAGGTGTTGACCAGGGCGCCAGCCATGCGGACGGGGTCTCCGAAGAAGAAGTACTCGTAAAGCGACTGGCGCCCGGAGAACCCGGAGATCGAGGCGTCGAAGGCCAGCTTGAACAGCCTGACGCGCTCAGGGCCCGTCAGGGTCTTGCCCTGCAGGTACAGCTCGATGTCCTCGCGGGCCTCGCTGTTGACGTCCGCCTCGCCCGGCAGGGCCATGAGGCCCGACGCCGAGAACTTGCGGATGATCTGCGGGAAGCGCTGGGCCATCTTCGGGTACCAGTTGCGGGCCGCATTCAGGGTGGTCCACTTCGGCAGCATGACGCCGGCGTCGTTGAGCGCGGCGTCGGCCTCGGAGGCGCGGACCAGCGCCTTGCCGATTTCGACGTCGATAATCAACTCAGCGATGTCCTCCTGGATGTGCTGGAACCCGTCGATACCGATCGACTCGGCCAGTTCCGACGCCAGGCCCAGGAAGAACTCGCTCTTGGCAATGGTGCGGGTGACCACCTGGTGGGTCATGAGCGCCCCGGCGCCGGTTTCGGTGTAGAAGCTGTTGCACAGCTGCGGGTGGCCGAGCATGAAGATGCGCTCGTTGGGCACGAAGACGTGGTCGAAGACCGCGACGGCGTCCATTTCCTCGTAGCGGGAGGCCAGCGGCTCGTCGTGGGTGCTACCGCCGTTGTACAGCGAGGTGCGGCAGAGGTAGCGCAGGCCCGGGGCATCGTTGGGGATGGCGAACGCGTAGGAGTAGGGCGCGTCTTCCGGGGTGCCCCGCAGGACCGTGGACGGGAACACGAGGAGCTCATCCGCGATCGGGGCAATGGTGGCGAGCATGCGCGCGCCCTGGATGACGATCCCGTCCGCGCGCTCCTCCACGATCCGGGCCGAGAGCTGGCCGCCGAGCTGCTCGGAACCGGAGACCGAGCGGTTCACCTGCGGCGGGATCAGGGTGTGCGTGGCGAGGACGTCGTTTTCCCGGGCCCACTCGTAGTAGTTGCGGATGTTCTCGCCGAACTTCGGATCCGCCTGCGCGAACCAGTCCCCGGCCGTGCTCAGCGCGGTGAGCGCGGAGTTCATGTAGTCCCCGGAGCGGCCAAGGAAGCCATTGGAAGACTCCGCCCAGGTGGATATGGCGCGGCGGCGCCGCTGGAGGTCCTCAATGGTCTTCGGCACCAGGAAGGAGGCGTTGACCAGGTCCCCGGTGCTGGGAGAAGTGTAGGTGAGCGCCTCCTGGTACTTCGGGTCGTGCTGCATGTCGAAGAGGCCGGCGTAGGAGCGGGCCACATTGCGGAAAGCCGGGTGCTCGGCGATCTTCTCGCTGACCACCTCGCCGTCGATCACCACGTGCGGGGTCATGGCGTTGAGCTTGTCCAGGTACTGCCGTCCGGTACGGATACCCATTGGTCTTCCTCCAGTCGTCGTTGAGCTGAAACGCGTTGAATGGATGCGGTGCGGCGCTAAAGCAGATCCTCCATGCCCAGCTGGCTCTCCGGGATGGTGGTGTAGGTGCTGTTGGCGAACGCCAGGGCATCGCCGTTGCGGTAGTTGAAGTCCACCACCTCGCCTATATACAGCGTGTGGTCGCCGCCGTCGTACGCCGCCCAGGGCTGGCATTCGAAATAGGCGAGGACATTGGACAGCCGCGGGGCAGTATGCCCCTCCACCCACAGCGGCTCGGGGCCGGGACGGCCGGCGAAATGCATGGCCAGGTACCGCTGCTCGGCGCCGAGGATATTCACCGTGAAGGGCCGGCCGGCGAGTTCATCGTGGGCCTTGGCAGTGCGGGCGATGCTCACCAGCACCAGCGGAGGGTCCATGGAGACCGAGGTGAAGGAGTTCACGGTGATGCCGTGGCGCTTCGTTACCCCGTCGAAGGTCACGATCGCGACGCCGGTGGCAAACCTGCCGAGGCTGCCCCGGAAGTGGCTGGCCCGCGGGGCAGACAGCGGGCCCTGGCCCTGGACACCCCCGGCGTGGTCGCGTGGCTTGGCAATCATCACTGATCCCTTGCGTTCGTTGCGGTCTTCCTCGGCTGAGGTTTGGCTGACCTGTGTTTTTTGGTGGGGTGTGTTCTATAATCGAACATGTAGTTCCCATATAGAACGCTAGCGGACCGTGGGCCGGAACACAAGGGTTGCCGGGCGCGCCATGCGTCCAGCGACCCGCCCCTAGGATGGACCCCATGACCCCGAACGCCGGCACCGCCCAGGCTTCCCCGTCCCAGACGCTTTCCCGCGGCATCAGGGCGTTGGAGATCCTCGCCGAGGCGCAGCAGCCGCTCACCATTGCCGAACTCGCCGATGCCATGGGCGTCCACCGCTCCGTGGCCTACCGGATCCTGCGCACCTTGGAGGACCATTCACTGCTGGTGCGCGACGACGGCGGCCGCGTCCAGCCCGGTCCGGGCCTCGCCGTCCTGGCGCGCGGGGTCTCCCGCGACCTGCAGTCGGCGGCCCTGCCCGAACTGACCCTGCTGGCCAACACCCTGGCCATGAGCGCCTTTGTGGCGGTCTGGGACCGGGAGGAGTGCGTGACGCTGGTGACCGTGGATCCGCGGCACAGCGGCGCCGCGGTGGTGCAGCACCCGGGGTCGCGGCACCCCATCAGCGCAGGAGCGCCGGGCATTGCGATCCAGTCAGCCTTCCCGGAGCAGGAGTGGCGGGCCCTGGTCCCGGGCATCCCGTACCGGTCCGAGGCGGCCGAGGCCCGGCACCGCGGCTATGCCGCCAGCCATGACGAAGTGATCCCCGGTGTGTCCTCGATTGCGGTGCCGCTGCGTGTGCCGGGCGGGCGTCCGGCCGCCCTCGCCGTCGTCTATATCCGCGCCGCGCAGGATCCGGACGAGGTGGCCGCGGCCCTGACCGAGGCGGCGCGTCGCATCGAGGCGCAGCTGGGCTGAGCCCGTGCCCCGTCCCGCAGGGCGCTGTCCCGTCGGGGTCTATGCGGCCGCGGCCGTCCTCTTCCCGCGCTGCCGCAGTACGACGGCGGCCGCTGTTCCGAGCAGGAACAGCGCCGTGGCGGCGCACACCGGAACCAGGAAGGCCGTCGAATACCCGAAGTTCTGCGCCAGCTGTCCGGCGACGGAGGATCCGAGCGCGGTGCCGGCCACAATGCCGCTGGCCAGGGCCGTCATGACCGTGCCGAGCTTTCCGGCCGGGGCCACGAGGCCGCCGATCGCGAAGACAGTGACCATGAGCGGACCAACGGGCAGGCCCAGGACCAGCAGTACAAGCACCATGGGCAGCGCCGTCGAGGGCAGCAACAGCAGTGATGCGAAGCCGGCCATGAGGGCCGCGCAGGCAATCCAGCGGGTGTTCACCGTGAAGCGCCGGGGCCAGTACGCGACCGAGAGGGCGGCCGCGGCGGAGCTCAGTCCCATGACGGCGTAGAGCAGGCCCGCGAGTTCGGAGGTGGCGAAGCTGGCGGAGAAAGAGCTCAGTGCTGTCTGGGTGGAGCCGAAGAACGTGCCCATGCACACCATCGCCAGCACGGGGAGGGCGACGGCGGCGAAGGTTTTGACGCGCTGGGCTGCCGTGCGGGTTTCCCGGTGGTTGTCCTCCGCCGTTGTGGGCGCCGGGCCGGCCGCGTGTCCT
>NZ_KI914943.1:1373-8788 GCF_000520575.1 Arthrobacter sp. I3 | reverse complement strand
GGCGGGCCGGCGCTTCGTTGTGCGGACCACTGCAAGGTGCGTGGGGTGGACGGCGAAGGCGGGTACGAGGACCACGGTCAGTGCCGCGGCGAGGGCCAGCGGCAGCCACGGCGCGAGCAGGCTGGCGAGGATTCCGACGAGTGCGGGGCCGAGCACGAAGGTGAGCTCGTCCGCGGTGCTCTCATAGGAAAGGGCGGTGTCCAGGTCGGCGGAGTTTCCGGCCGCACGGGTTCCGGAGCCGGACGTCCGGGACGTCAGCGCCATCCAGCGGACGCGGGCCAGCGGACCGACCTGCGGGCAGCTCACCCCGGCCACGAAGGCCGCGGCCAGCACGGGCACCGCGGCGGCAAGGTCGTGGACCCCGGGGATGAGGTAGGCCGTGAGGATCAGGGCAACGATGGCCACGGTGTTGGCGATGGCGGATACGAGCAGGACGCCGCGCTGGCCGAGCCGGTCAGCGAGGACGCCGAGGACGGGGGCACCGAGCGCGGAACCGATGCCGACGGCGCCGGCCGCGGCGCCGCCCACGGCGTACGAGCCTGTGACGGCGGTGACGAGTGTCAGGGCGCCGACTGTCAGCATGGCAAGCGGCAGGCGGGCGAAGAGCCCGAGGGGGATGAAGCTGCGGCCGGCGAGCAACGGCAGCTGCGCGTAGCGGCCGCCCTTTGCGGGCGCCGGGGCAGGCAGAGCGTCGGTCGAAATTGCGGGGGCCGGCTGCGCGCAGGTCGGCGGCAGTGGGGCGTCAAGAGTAGACACCAAAGAAGTCGGTGAAGGGTTCATGGTTTCCGGGTTCGCTAAATACTGCGCATCGTCCCTCCTCCCGATGCGCGCGACCCGGTAACAGACCAATGATACCCGATCCCGGGGCGCCGGCCCTGGGACCAGTGCCCGGGACGGGACCCGGAGTGGGCCCCGGGACCGGTCCCAGAGGCGGCCCGGGGACCGGCTCAGGCCCGGGTGTCGTCGCTGATGTGCAGGGTGGAGCCGCTGCGGCCCTTGACCACCTGGAGCTGGGTGCCGATGCGCTGCTTCATTTCGGCGACGTGGCTCACGAGCCCCACCACCCGGCCGCCGTCGCGGAGGCTTTCGAGGGCGTCCATGACTTGTTCCAGCGCCTGTTCGTCGAGGCTGCCGAAGCCCTCGTCCACGAAAAGGGTCTCGATGTCCACGCCGCCGGACTCATGCTGCACGACGTCCGCCAGCCCAAGGGCCAGCGCCAGTGAGGCCATGAAGGACTCGCCGCCGGAGAGGGTGGCGGTGTCCCGGCGCTGGCCGGTCCACTCGTCCACGACCTCCAGGCCAAGGCCGGACTTCGCGCCGCGTGCTGCCTTGGCGTCGGTGTGCTGCAGCGTGTAGCGGCCATCGCTCATACCGATCAGGCGTTCGGAGGCAGCGACGGCCACCTGTTCGAGCCGGGCCGCGAGGACGTAGCTGTTCAGGCTCATGCGGTAGGTGTTGTCTCCGCCGCCCTTGGCCGTGTCGGCGACCGCGGTGAGCATCGCGGCCTGGTCCCGCGGTTCCCTGCCGGCGGCAGCGAGGTCCGCATAGTCACCGGCAATGCGCCCGAGTATCCGGAGCGAGTTTTCCGCCAGCCCGGCCGCAAGCACAGCTTCCCGGGCTTTGCGTTCAGCCGCCGCCGATTCCGTCCTGAGCTCCTCGAGGGCGGCGTCGCTGACGATGTCCCCGGCGGCCCGCTCGGCTGCCGCCAGGGCCAGGTCCTCTCCGGCGAACAGTTCCTGGATCCTGGCGGCCTCGTCCTGTCCGGCCCGGATGGCCGTTTCGAGGCTTGTTGCCACCGGCGCTGGCAACAGCGCTTCCCGCGCCGCGGTTTCGGTGCTGAAACCGGCTCCGGGAAGGGCCTCTTCAAGGTTCCGGCGGGCCTCCGCGGTGCGGGCGGCGGCCTGTTCGTGGGCCGAGTGAGCGGCGTCGGCGTGCTCCAGGACCGCCGTGGTTGCCGTCAGGGCGGCGATCCGCTGTTCGAGGGTCGCGTGGCCGGCACGCAGCTTGTCCAGGGTGGCTTCGAGGGCCTGTGCCTGTTCGTCGATTTCGGCGATCGTCGATTGCGTCTGCGCGATGCCGGAGGCGGCGTCGGCCTGCGCCCGCTCTGCGTCGGCGATCTCCGCTTCGAGTTCTGCCATCCGGGCCCGGCTGGCAGCAAGGTCCGTGGCAGCGCGGACCGCGTCATCAGCCCGTTCCCGGGCCAAGGCTGCCTCCTCACGGGCTTCCCCGGCAGGTGTGTTGCCGCCCTGGGCGGCCAGGACGGCGACGTTCTGTTGGGCCTCGGCGAGCTCACGACCCAGGGCGGCGACGGTTTCTTCTGCCGTGTCGCTGGCCAGTTGCGCGGCTTTCTCGGCCTCGGCGACGGCCAGGGCGGAGGCTGCCGCGGGGGCAGGTGCCGGGTGTTCAGGGCTGCCGCAGACAGGACATGGGACCCCGGCCAGGAGCTGGGTGGCGAGCTCGGCGGCGGCGTTGGTGAGCCGTTGCTCACGGAGGTCCAGCCAGTGCTGCCTCCGGTCCTGGTGCGTGCTGAGGGCAGCGGCGTGCTGTCCGGCGGTTGCCGCGCACTCCGCCTCGGCGGCGAGGAAGCGGCCAACGATGGTCACGAGTTCGTCCGCTGCCGTGGCTTCCTTGGTGCGCAACTGGACTTCCGCGGCCAGATCCTCGAGGGGGCGGATGCCGGCGGACAGGGCCGCCGACTCAGTGCGCAGGGTGTCCACTGCGGCGGCACCGGCCAGCCGTCCTTTTTCCAGCTCCTGCAGTTGCAGGCGCAGCCGGCTGCCGCGCTGGGTGAGCCCGAGGAGCCGGGCTTCGTCGGGCAGGCGTTCGGTGAGCACGGCGTGCAGGGACCGCAGCCGGGCGAGGGTTCCGCGGACGGCCGCGCTGTCCAACATGACGGATTTACCCGCCCGGACAGGGTCGGCATCGTCGTCGGCGGTGGGGACGCCGACGTCGAGGACGTCCTGCCCGGCGAGCTCCGGGTCTGTGGCGGCCGCGGACCGCAGCTGCCGCGCCGCATCCAGCAGGGCCGTTCCTGCCAGGTCCTCGGCTGCCGCGGCGCTTTCGACCGCCTGCAACTGGCCGCCGAGCATTTCGGCCTGGCGGTGCAGGCCCAGTGTGACGGCCTTGCCCGCCAGGACGGGGGCTGCGGCGTCGGCGTCGATCCGCCGCTGTTCCGCGGCGGCGAGTTTGGCGTGGCGGTTGGCCCGCGCGTTCGCCACCTCCAACAGGGACGCCTGGTCGGCGGCCTGCTTCTCGGCTCCCCCGGCAGCGCTGCGCCGGCCCTCCACGGCGGCTGCCGCGGCGGCGTCGAGCCAGGCCAACAGGGCATCGGGCTCATCCCGGCCGGGGGCGCCGTCGGGGTCGAGTTCGAGCGCCGCTGTTTCGGACTCCGCCTGTGCCAGCAGCAGGTCCAGCTTCGCGTTGAGGTTGGCGACCTCGGCCTTGGCGGTCTGCGCCTGCCGGGACAGTTCCTGTTCCACGGCTTCAAAGCGCTGCGTACCGAACAGGCTCTGCAGCAGCTCCAGACGGTCGGACGCCTTGGAGCGCAGGAACGCGGCGAAGTCCCCCTGCGGCAACATGACCACGCGCGTGAACTGGTCCCGGTTCATGCCCAGGACGTCGGTGATCTCGGCGCCGGCCTCATCATTCCTGCCCGATTTCTCCACCCACGCGCCGTCGATGCGTTCGCGCAGCAGCGTGTTGGCCTGCTGGACCGTGAAGCCGTTCCGGCCCCGGGCGCTCGGCTTGTCCCACGCGGGCGAGCGGGAGACTTCGAAGTGCCGGCCCTTGGCCGAGAATTCGCAGGTGACGCGCGGCTCGGCGGCGGCCTCCGCGTGGTCGCTGCGCAGCCGCTTTCCGTCCTGGCGGGCCCCGGGAACCGATCCGTAGAGGGCGAAGCAGATGGCGTCCAGGACGCTGGTCTTGCCCGCGCCGGTGGCGCCGTTCAGCAGGAAGAGCCCGTGTGCGCTCAGGCGGTCGAAGTCGATCCGCTCCGTGCCGGCAAACGGGCCGAACGCGGAAATCTCCAGGCGGTGGATCCTCACAGGGACACTCCTTCCAGGCGCACGGCGTCGAGCGCCTCGGCGAGGACTGCGGCTTCGGCGTCGGAAGCCGGCCTGCCCCGGACGTGCTCGAGGAATCCGCAGCAGACGGAGAGGTCGTCCTCGGCTTCGGCCAGCCGGCTGCTGTAGCTGGCTTTGGGCGCCGCGCCGGGACCATCGGGATCGAAGCCGAGCACCAGGGTGTCGGGGAACCGTGCCCGCAGGCGGTCCATCGCCTGGGCCGGGCGGGCCTCGTCAGTCAGCGTGATCTGGCAATACGCAGTCTCGGCCCACGCGAAGTCCTCCGACTCCAGGAGCTCATCCAGCTTCCCGCGGAGCACGGCGAGGGTCCGGGGCGCGTCCCAGAGCACCTCGCGCACGCCGCCGATCCCCTCGGCGTCGACCTCCACGAGCCAGCTGCCCTTCCTGTGCTTCGCCTCCGAGAACGAATACGCGAGCGGCGAGCCGGAGTAGCGCACTGCCGGCGAGAGCTCCTGCCTGCCGTGCAGGTGGCCCAGTGCGGTGTAGCCAAAGCCGTCGAAGAGATCCAGCGGGACCGCGCCGACGCCGCCGATGCTCAGATCCCGTTCGCTGTCGGAGCTGATGCCGCCGCTGGCGAAGGTGTGCGCCAGCACCACCGAATGGACGGTCCGGGTCTGACTCCGCTGCCGCACGTCGGCACGGATCCGTTTGGTGGCGGCGCGGGTGACCTCGAAGTGGCTCGCGGTCTCGACGCCCAGCTGCTCGGCGACCAGCCGGGGCTCCAGCCAGGGGATCCCGTAGATGGCGAGCACCGGCGCTGCCTCATTCCCGGCATCGTCCCCGAGCGGAAAGAGCACGGGAACGTCCAGTTCATTCAGCCGTGTGCGCAAATGCACTCCCCCGCGCTCGAGCAGCCGCGACGCGAACCCCAGCCTGATGGCGGAGTCGTGGTTGCCGCTGGTCAACACAACTTCGGCGCCGGCCCCGGTGAGGCGCACCAGGGCGTCATCCAGCAGGCCGACGACGTCGACGCCAGGCAGTGCGCGGTCATAGACGTCCCCGGCGATGAGGACGACGTCGACGCTCTCATCCCGGACAAAGGCCACGAGCTGGTCGATGAAGGCGCGCTGGGCATCCAGCATGCCGATGCCGTGGAAGGACCGGCCCAAGTGCCAGTCGGAGGTGTGCAATAACCGCATATTCCTACGGTATCGGCTGCCACCGACACTCTTGCGCCACCACCCCGGAGGTGTGACGGAGGTTAAAAGTGGTCAGCAGTGGCTACTTCCCGCCCTTGCGGTCGAAGAAGCTGCGGGCCTCGTCGTTGCCGGCGGGGGCGGCCGAAGCAGAAGCCGTGGTGGCGGTGACGTCGGCCAGCCCGGCGTCATCGAAATCGGCGCCATCCGCATCGGCTTCCGTGAGCTCTCCGTCGGACTGGGCGGTGGGCTGGGCAGTGGGCTGGCCGGTGACCGCGGCAGTGGCCGGGTCACTGGTCCGGGCCGACTGGACGAAGCCGCGGAATACCAGCCCGGCGATGGCCGCACCGACCACCGGTGCCACCCAGAACAGCCACAGCTGCCCGAGCGCGTCCGGGCCGCTGAAGATGGCCGACGCCGTTGCCCGGGCCGGGTTGAACGGCACATTGCCGAGGGCCTGGCCCAACTGCAGGAGCATCGCCGTCGTCAGGCCGACCGCGAAGGGCGCAGCCGCCCTGGCCGGATTCCGACGGGCGGTCGTGGCAAGGAAGATGGCCACGAGCAGTGCCGTGCCGAGGACCTCCACGAGCAGGACGCCCGCCATGGGCACCTGGATGATCGAGTGCTCGCCGAATCCGGCAGCCACGGTGGCGAATGCGCCCTGGGAGTCGTTGATGGTCGGCACGGTGCGCAGCACGCCGTACAGGGCGACGGCCCCGAGCACGGCGCCCACCAGCTGCGCGCCGATGTAGGCGGCGGCGTCGGCCAACCGGATCCGGCCGGCGATGGCGTTGCCCACGGTGACGGCGGGGTTAAAGTGGCCGCCGGAGACGTAACCGACGGCGAGCATCGCCGCCGTCAGGGCCAGGCCGGCGGCCAGGGCGGCGGGCAGCGGGCTCGACTGCGGAATGGTGAAGAGTGGCACGCCCAGGCCCGCAACCACGACGATCAGGGTCCCCAGGGCCTCGGCGGACAGCCGGGCCACGAGCCCGGGCCGGGGCGGAACGTCGCTGGCGGCCGGTGGCTGGACGTCAACGGAGTCGGGGGCTGGCACAAGCAGGGTCATGGTCAGGATTCCTTTGCTGGCGGCGCGCCCAGCGCTGCAGTTGCGGCGTCGCTGGACCGCCGCCGGGTTCGTGATCCGGGGCGGCCACGGCCGCCTGGAGAATGGGTCCGCCAGCAGTCTGCCAGCGCAATCTGGATGTTGGCTGGATTCCGGCTGGGTGCCTGTTCCGGCCCGCCGCTCAGTGCCCCAGGGCGATCGCGGCCACGGCGCTGGCGGCCAGGACCACGACGGCGGCGGCGGCCCAGCGCAGCAGCGGCGCCGGCGGCGCAGCGTTGGACCGCCGGAGCTCGCGCCCGCGGACCAGCACGCACACACCCAGGACCAGCGTCGCGGCCATAGCGGCCAGCGCGCAGAGACCAAGGAAATCAACAGGACCCGCAGCGCCGCCCCGGGACCCTGCGAGCGCCCAGCTGCGCCAGACCAGCAGGTCCGCCACGATGAGGGCCAGCAACGTCCGGCGCCAGGCTAGGGAGGTCCGCTCGGGCTGCAGCCCAGGGTCCCTGACCGCAGCCGGTTTCACCTCGCCACCAGGATCAGGACCGCGAACACCAGGGCCGCAGCCGCAACGCCGATGGTCATCACCAGCATCACTGCGGAGAACGGCAACTCCCTGTTGTTCCGCATGGCAGCCTCCATGAGACCCCACCGGTGGTAGGACAGGGCGGCCAGGCCCGCGCCCAGGAACGCGAGGATGACGCACAACACGATCCGCACGGGGCCGGGCGCGATCTCCGGGGCCAGCTGGTCGATCGCCAGGGCTCCGGCAATCAGGGCCAGGGACGTGCGGATCCAGGCCAGGAACGTCCGCTCGTTGGCCAGGGAGAACCTGTAGTCGGGGGTGGTCCCGGTCTTCCGCCACGCTGGTTCGCGCATTCGTTTCCTCCGCTGCCCGGCGGTACGGCGCCGGCGGTTGCCTCGTCTGACCGCTGGACGGGTCCTACCAGCACCCTACCGGCCTTCCGCATCCGCCGCCGCCCGGCACCCAGGCGGCGGCGCTAAGTCCCCGGCGGGCGCCGGCATTGCGGGGTGCGGTGCAGCGCCGGGTAAATTTGAGGGCATGAGCACCGAGCCCGGGACCAGCCCCGCACCCGCCCCATCACCCGGCCAGCCACACTCCCCTGCCCACGGCTC
>NZ_KI914943.1:0-1273 GCF_000520575.1 Arthrobacter sp. I3 | reverse complement strand
GGCTCGCGCATCCACGGCTGCCTGCTGGGCGGCGCGCTCGGAGATTCGCTGGGCTACGCCGTCGAGTTCGACAGCATTTCCGCCATCCGCGCCCGGTTCGGCCCCGCGGGCCTGCAGGATTTTTCCGCGCTCGACGCCGGCAGCCCGTTTTCGGACGACACGCAAATGACGCTGTACACCGCCGACGGCCTCCTCGAGGCGCTGGAATGGGCCAACGACGGCGTGGCGGCGGACATCAACGCGTGCCTGTGGCTCGCGTACCTGCGCTGGCTGGGCACCCAGGGCGTCGCCGTGCCGGCGTCGGCCCCGTTCCAGCCGCCGCGCTGGATCGATGCCCAGGATGTCCTGAAGAGCCGGCGTTCGCCCGGCAAAGCGTGCCTGAGCGGACTGGCCACGGGCGAGATGGGTACCGTGAAGCGGCCGGTCAATCCGGATTCGAAGGGCTGCGGCACCGTGATGCGGTCGGCGCCCTTCGGCCTGATCCCCCACCTCGAAGCGGAAACTGTCTATAAGCTCAGTGCCGATGCCGCGTCCCTGACGCACGGCCACCCCGCGGCACGGCAGAGCGCCGGAGTTTTCAGCCTTCTCATCCATGCCCTGTCCTCCGGCCACGGGCTGCGCGAAGCGGCGGAATCGGCCCTCGGGCAGTTGCTCGGCGGCATCCTGCGCAAGGGCGAAAATCCGGATCCGGAGGTGGTGGCGCGGCTGCAGGCGGCCCTGCGGTTGGCCGGAGACCTGCCCGGCGGCGGAGACGTGCTCAGCCCCGAGGACCTGGTTGGCGAACTCGGCGAGGGGTGGGTGGCCGAGGAAGCCCTCGCCGTCGCGCTGTACGCCGTGCTGGCCACAGCCCCGGGAACGGGGACAGGAAAAGGAACAGGGACGGCGGACACCGGGACTGCGGACGCCGCCGGGGCCGACCCCGCCCAGACGCATTTCCGTGCCGCGATCGCGGTGGCGGTGAACCACAGCGGGGACAGCGATTCGACGGCGTCGATCGCCGGGAACATCCTGGGCGCGTTCTACGGCGAGCGGTGCCTGCCGGCAGACTGGCTGGCGGCGCTGCAGGCGCCGGAGGTCATCCGGGGCATGGCCTCGAAGCTGACCGCTGTCACTGGCTCATAGCTTCGGCGGCCAACACTCGGCCGGGCCAGTGCACGCCAGGTGTCGAGTCTCCGGCATTTGCGCAACGCAGCCGGCTGCGTCCGGAAGCCGCGGCCCGGCTTGTCCGCGGGACATGCCCCGTACCGCCCCGCAGCGAAGGACATGCCCATCC
>NZ_AZSB01000436.1:0-30293 GCF_000520575.1 Arthrobacter sp. I3 | reverse complement strand
GGAGGTGACCGCCGAGATGCTGCGCCGCTTCGGCCCGCACACCCCGCCACCGCTGCGGGCCGTGTTCGCGAACGTGGCACTGCTCCGGGCGCCGATCACCTGGCTCTTCGGCCGGCTCGGCAGCGAGACCAACGCCATGACCCGGACCACCGTCGCCATCACCACGCTCGAAGGCAGCTCCGGGGCCAACGTCCTCGCCGCCACGGCGAAGGCCAACGCCAACATCAGGGTGGCGGTGGGGGAGACGGTCGAGGGCACCATGGCACTGCTGCGGAAAATCATCCGCGACCCGAAAGTCGGACTGCGCGTCGTGGAGGGCAACGACCCGTCTCCGGTGTCGCCGTCCTCGGGGGCCCAGTGGGACCTGCTGGCGGACTGCATCGGGCAGGTCTTCCCCGAGGCGATCATCACCCCCTACATCATGATGGGCGGCACCGACTCGCGCCGTTTCACCGGGATCTGCGGTGCCGTGTACCGCTTCGCGCCCTTCTTCATGGACGTCCGGGCCCGCGGCTCGATCCACGCCGTTGACGAAAAGATAGGGCTCGAGGCGCTGGAGCAGGGGGTCCGGTTCTACGAAACACTGATGCGGGAGCTCTGAGTCATGCGGCGCCCCGGCTACGATGGCACCATGACAGGGACGGCCCCTTCTTCAGCAGGCACCGCAGGAATCCGGAGCGCTGTGCTGCGCACCTGCGCGGCGCTCGCGGTCGCGGTGGCAGCCCTTTCGGGCTGCAGCAGCGACGGCAAGGGGACGCCGGTCTGGACCGCCGGCAGCAGCGCGGCGGACAGTGCGAGTCCCGGTGCGAGTGAGAGTGCGACGCCGTCAGCCACCACTGGTGCCGCCGCCTCGGCCAGCGCTTCCCCCACCCCGGGCTCGAGCGCAGCGGCCTGGAAGGTCTTTACCGACCCGGCAAAGTCCGTCAGTTTTGAGGTGCCGCAGGACTGGATTGTCCAGTCCGTAGCTCCCGACGCCGGTGCTCTGCCCGGGGCGCTGAAGATCACCGTCAAGGACGCCGGCGGCGCCTACCTGGCCACCTTGCAGACCGGCCTTCCCCCGCAGCCTGCCGCGGCCTGCCCGGACGACGCCGCCCGCAACTACGTCGTGGTCAGCAGCGTGCCGGTTGACCTGCCGCACGCCGGCGGCGGGGGAACCATTGACCCGCACGTGGTGTTCCGGGTGGTCCACGGCTACAAGTACTTCGGCTCCTACGGCATCACCAACGTGGTGGGCGGCGCCGGCGGCAAGAGCTGCGCGTTGCAGAACGTGGTCCGTGGCCCGGCCGGCAAGGGGGACTATTCGTTTGGGGACCTGACAGTGCTCAAGGCGTTGGCGCCGGACCAGAAGGTTGCCCCCGCCAAGGCGTTCGACACTCTCGACCAGGCGGCCAAGTACGTCAACGAGGGGTCCGAATTCGCGAACGTCCAGCGGATGCTAATGTCTCTGAAGATCAAAAACTAGTCCCGCCCGCCCCGCACATCCCCCGGGCCGTTGACGGCGGCTTTTCCTGCACCCACCTCAATCCCACATCCCGGAGACAGAGATACATGGAACGCGCCGTAGCCGCCCGCCTGGCCTTCAAGACCGTTGCCGAAACCAAGGTGGCTCTCGCCGTGGCCGTGGCCCGGAACGCCGGCTACGACTCGATTGACGAATCGCTCAGGGTGACCGCGGGAGGCGGGGACGTGCCGCTGACCGAGCTCTCGGACCATCACGGCGGCCGCTTCCACTACATGGAATTCGCCGAACCCACCGACGTCCTGGTTGAGTATTCGGCCACCGTGACCGGCTTCGCGCTGCCCGAGGAACCCGGGCTCATGGAACTGATCCGCTATGTCCGGCCCAGCCGCTACGCGGAATCGGACCGGCTGTTGCCCACCGCCTACGCCGAATTCGGCGGGCTCCAGGGCGAGGAGCTGCTCCACGCCGTCCGGGACTGGGTTTTTAACGAGCTGCGCTACGTCAGCGGATCCTCGCGGGGGACCGACGGCGCGGTCGAAACACTGCTGCACCGGCGCGGCGTCTGCCGGGACTTTGCCCACCTCGCCATTGCCCTGCTGCGTTCCAAGAACGTCCCGGCCCGGCTGGCCGCCGTCTACGCCCCGGGACTGACCCCGATGGACTTCCACGCCGTGGCCGAGGCGCACATCAAGGGCGCCTGGCACGTCATCGACCCCACGGGGCTGGCGCCACGGGAGAGCATGCTGCGGATCACGGCAGGACGCGATTCCTCGGACACCGCCTTCCTGTCCACCGTGGGCGGCAGCCTGTCCCTGAAGGAACTCAGCGTCACCGCCGTCGTCGATAACCTGCCGCAGGAAGACCCGGCGCAGCTCGTCGCGATCCACTAGGCAGTGCGCGGCCGGGCGGCCTCAGCGCACGGCCTCCGCACACGGCCTTAGCGCCCCGAGACAGCGGCGCGGAGCTTCTCGGTCAGCCGCAGCAGCTCCTGCTGTTCGGCGGCGGAGAGGGCCGGGCCCACGAGCGCGGCGATGTCGCGCACGTGTTCCCGGCCGATCTGCTTCTGCAGGTCCCGTCCGGCATCGGTGAGCCGGATGAGGATCCCGCGGCCGTCCTCCGGGGCTGGAGTCCGTTCAACGAGCCCACGCTTTTCGAGCCGCTCCACCAGCCGGCTCAGGCTGGACTGGCTCAGCAGCACGTTGTCGTTGAGCTCGTTCAGGCGCAGCCACCCGGAGGGGCAGCGGGAGAGCGTAAACAGGACGTCGTACTCATTGAGCGCCAGGGCTTTGAATGCCGGCGCCGCCTGCAGCTTGCGCATCACCGCCACCTGGGCCCGGAACAGGGACTCCCAGGTTTCCGCGGCCAGGCGTACCGGCGATTCGGTAGTCTTGGCGGGCATCATGAGCCCTGAATGGTGGTCTCCGCCGCGGCGGCGTCGGCGGTGCCCGCTGCCAGCGCGGCGGCAACCCGGCCGGCGTGCGTCGGCGGTTCGGGAACGTGCGCCGGCTTGAGCGCGGCATATTCCTTGCGCAGCACCGGCAGCACTTCCTCGCCGAACAGGTCCAGCTGTTCCAGGACGGTCTTCAGCGGCAGGCCGGCGTGGTCGATCAGGAAGAGCTGGCGCTGGTAGTCGCCGAAGTACTCCCTGAACGACAGGGTCTTTTCGATCACTTCCTGCGGGCTGCCGACGGTCAACGGGGTCTGGGACGTGAAGTCCTCCAGCGAGGGGCCGTGGCCGTAGACCGGGGCGTTGTCGAAGTAGGGACGGAACTCCTTGACGGCGTCCTGGGAGTTCTTCCGCATGAAGAACTGGCCGCCGAGGCCCACAATCGCCTGGTCCGCCTTGCCGTGGCCGTAGTGCTCATAGCGTTCGCGGTAGAGGCCGATCAGCTGCTGGTAGTGCTCCTTGGGCCAGAAGATGTTGTTGGCGAAGAAGCCGTCACCGTAGTACGCCGCCACTTCGGCGATCTGCGGCGTGCGGATCGAGCCGTGCCACACGAAGGGGGCAACGCCGTCGAGCGGGCGGGGGGTGGAGGTGAAGTTCTGCAACGGGGTGCGGTGCTTGCCGGACCAGTTGACGGTGTCCTCGTCCCAGAGGCGGCGCAGCAGGGAGTAGTTCTCGATCGCGAGTTCGATCCCGTCCTGGATGTTCTTGCCGAACCAGGGGTAGACGGGGGCGGTGTTGCCGCGGCCCAGGACCAGGTCCACGCGTCCGTCCGCGAGGTGCTGGAGCATCGCGAAGTCCTCTGCGATCTTCACGGGGTCGTTCGTGGTGATCAGGGTCGTGGCCGTGGACAGGATGATGCGCTCGGTCTGGGCCGCGATGTACGCCAGCGTGGTGGTGGGGGAGGACGAGAAGAACGGCCGGTTATGGTGCTCGCCGAGGGCGTAGACATCCATGCCGATCTCTTCGACCTTCTTGGCGATCGCCACGGACGCTTTGATGCGCTCGTGCTCAGTCGGGGTGCGGCCCGTGGTGGGGTCGGTAGTGATGTCGCTGACGCTGAATACGCCGATCTGCATGGTGTGCCTTTCCGTGGCCGGGGTGGATCCGGGATCTGTTTCTACTATAACCGATTTAGATGCATTTGCATCTATCGAGCGGTATAACGCCCGGCCCGGACGAATATTCCCGCGTCGTTCCGGCCGGGTTTCCCGCCCCGTCTTCCCGGCCGCGTTGCCGGCCGCGTTCCCGCCTTCGGCGACGGCGCGGGCCTAGGATGCAATCAATCGGCTGGCCGCGAGGTGCCCGCCCTCCCGGAAGGCCGCCATGCGCCGTGTTGTAGCTTTTCTGTGTCTGGTGGAGCTCACCAGTGGAATCCTGCAGGGCTATTACACGCCCATCCTCACCGATATCGCCCGGCACCTGGGGATCCACGACGCCGACGTCAACTGGTTCGAGGCCGCGCAGCTCATGGTCAGCGCCCTCGCCGTGCCGGTGCTGGCCAAGCTGGGGGACATGTACGGGCATAAGAGGATCCTGCTGGTTTCCACGCTGGTCACCGCCATGGCCTCCTGGGGCGTCGCGCTTGCCCCGGACTTCTGGACCTTCCTGGCCGCGTGGTCGTTCCAGGGTTTCTACGTGGTCTGGCTGCCCCTGGAAATTGCCCTGATCTTCAGCCGCGTCCATCAACTGCCCGACGGCGCCGCCCGCACGCGGCGCGCGGCCGGCGTCCTCGTCGGGGCGCTGGAAGCCGGTGTCATCGCCGGGGCGCTCGCCGCCGGTGCGCTCGTGGAAGTGTTCGCGGGCCAGCTGCAGCTGGTGCTCCTGGTCCCCGCGGTGGCCGTCTCCGCATGCTGGTTCGCGGTCAGGTTTGGCGTGCCGGAGTCGCGGGAGCGCAGCGGCGGGCGCGTGGACACCCGCGGCTTCACGCTCCTCGCCCTCGGGCTGCTGCTCATCACGTCCGGGCTGACCTTCATGCGCCTCAACGGGGCCGGCGCGTGGTGGCCGTGGGCGCTGGTGGGAGCCGGAATTCTGGTGTTCGTTCCGTTCGCGCGGTTCGAGCTGCGCGCGGCCGATCCGCTCGTCGACATCCGAATGCTGCGGGGTAAGTCCATGTGGCCCGTCCAGCTGACCGCCGGGCTCTTTGGCGTCTCGGTGCTCGGCGCGCAGGCCCCGCTGTCCACCTTCGCCCGGACAGATCCCGCGCTGCACGGCTACGGCCTCGGGCTGCGCGCCGGGCAGGTCTCCATCATCATCGGCGTCTATGTGCTGGCGCTGCTGGTGGGCGCGCTGCTGTACCCGGTGGTGACCCGCTGGCTCACTCCGCGCTGGACCCTCGTGGGCGCCGCCACGCTCGTGGGCCTGGGCTACCTGCTGTTCCTGCCGTTCCACGGCAGTCTGATCCAGGCGCTGGCCAACATGGCGATCGCCGGTGTCGGCTCCGGGGCGCTCGTGGCGGCGCTGCCGTCGGCGGCCGCCGCGGCCGCGCCCCTCAATCGGACGGCGATGGCCACGGGTTTGACCAACACCACCAAGACCATCGGCGGAGCCTTCGCGTCCGCGGTGTTCGGCATCGCCCTGGTCAGCCACGTCCTGGCCGAGGCCGGGGCCGGCGCGGGGGACGCCGGTCAGACCGCGGCGCCGCTCGCCGGCTACCTCACGGTATGGACCATCTGCGGGGTCACCGGGCTTGCCGCGGCTGCCGCGCTGGTGATGGTGCCCCGTCTGGCCTTCTCCGACCCGGCGGCCGTGGCCGCCGCACCGCTTAGGGCCGGCTCGCACTAGGGGTGGCCTTCCTCCCCGGCGACTGAGGAAGTATGTTCTTAGCGTGACGGGTAGGCGGAGGTACCAGCGGGGGCGGACGGCGGCCGCGGCTGTCCTGGTGGCAATCAGCTTTTTGGTTCCGGGATGTTCGGCACCCACGGTGCTGGCCCCGGCGAGCACGGTGGATGCGCGTGCCGTGCTGGAGGATTTCAAGTCCCGGGACATGGTGGGGCACTTGCAGGCGCTGCAGCGGGTGGCCGATGCCAACGGCGGGAACCGGGCCGCGGGGACCTCGGGGTATGAGGAGTCGGCCCGCTACGTCGAGGAACAGCTGCGCGCGGCCGGCTATGAACCGGTGCGGCAGACCTTCTCTTTTCGGCGTGATGGCCGGGGCAAGGCGCGGGTGGAGTCCTTCAACATCCTCGCCGACACGGTTGGCGATGCCGGGCACACCGTGGTGGTGGGCGCGCACCTGGATTCCGTGCAGGAGGGCCCGGGCATCAACGACAACGGCAGCGGGGTTGCGGCGGTCCTGGAGACCGCGCGGTGGATGAAGGAGGCCGGGATCACCCCGGCCAACCGGGTCCGGTTCGCGTTCTGGGGCGGCGAGGAGGACGGCCTGTACGGGTCCCAGCACTACGTCGACGAACTCAGTGCGGCCGAGATCGGCCAGACCGCGGCGAACCTGAACGTGGACATGGCGGCCTCGCCGAACGGTGTGCGGTCCGTGCATGACGGGGACGGATCGGATTTCGGCGACGCCGGCCCGGCCGGGTCCAAGGCGATCGAGGACATCTTGTTCCGGTACTTCCAGGAGAACGCGCTGCCGGCCGAGACCACGCCCTTTGACGGCGGCTCGGACTACGACGCCTTCCTCTCGGCCGGCATTCCCGGCGGCGGGCTGTTCACCGGCGATGTCGAGAAGAAGACCCAGGCCCAGGCGCGGTCCTTTGGCGGGGTGGCCGGCAAGGACCTCGATCCCTGCTACCACGAGGCCTGCGACACGATCGCCAACACCAACCCGGACCTGCTCACCGAAATGGCCGGCGCCTTAGCCTACGGCACCGTGGCCTACGCGATGGCCAAGTCCGGCTAAACACCAGTTTCGCCTTTGACACGAATCTCAAAACGGTGTCCCATCCCTCGTCCCGTTCGCCGTCGCAGTTGGCCGAGGAAGTGGGATGTCCATGGCGCCGGCGCCCATGTCCGCCGGATGCCCGGCGGCCCGCATTTTTCCGAGTAGCCCGGGGTTGCCGAAGGTGAGAAACGCTGCCGAATCGGGTAGTTAATCAGCCGTTTGAGGGGAAAAGACAGGTACCCGCTACTCAGGTGCTGTGAGTTTCCTGAGTTTACGATAAGAAACGGAAAAGCATTTGGGCAGGCGTCTAGGATCTGCCCAGTTCCCGCCTAGAGCACCTCTACTAGAGCACCTCTATACGGGAGTAAATACGGGCCCCGTGAAGCAACGGTCAGTGCGCCGCAGGCGCTGCACTGTCCCCTTCCCGCGCCCGTCATCCGGAAAACCCGGGTTGTGTTTGCGCTCGGGCATCTTCGCCAGTCGGAAGTACGGGGGACATCGACAGATGGATATCTTCGAAAGCTTGGAGTCCGAGGTCCGCAGCTACTGCCGCAGCTGGGACACCGTGTTTGAACGTGCGTCCGGCAGCAGCCTCTACAGTGAAGACGGCAGAGAATATTTGGACTTCTTTTCCGGCGCCGGAGCACTGAACTACGGGCACAACAACCCGGTGCTGCTGCAGCCGCTGGTGGACTATCTTCTCTCCGGCGCAATCGTTCATTCACTCGACATGAAAACACCGGCCAAGCGGCGGTTCCTGGAAACCTTCCGGGAGTTGATCCTCGAGCCCAGGAATTTGGACTACAAAGTCATGTTCCCCGGACCGACGGGAACAAACTCAGTGGAGGCGGCCCTGAAGCTTGCCCGGAAGGTTACCGGCAGGCAGCATGTCCTGAGCTTCACCAACGCGTTTCACGGGATGACCCTGGGATCGTTGTCGGTCACGGGCAATTCAATGAAACGGCAGGGAGCCGGCGTCCCGCTGACGAACACATCGAGCATGCCCTATGACGGGTTCTTCAATGGTCAGATGCCGGACTTTCTGTGGCTCCGGCAAGCCCTGGAGGACAGGGGATCGGGCATCGATAAGCCCGCAGCGGTGATCGTGGAAACCGTCCAGGGCGAGGGTGGGCTCAGGGCTGCCCGGGCGTCCTGGCTGCGAGGCCTTGCCGAGCTGTGCCGGGAACACGACATCCTGCTCATCGTGGATGATGTGCAGGCCGGCTGCGGACGGACCGGGACCTTCTTCAGCTTCGAGGAAGCGGGGATCACTCCGGATATTGTCTGCCTGTCGAAATCCATCTCGGGCTTTGGACTGCCTTTGGCACTGACACTGTTCAAACCCGGACTGGATATTTGGAAGCCTGGCGAGCACAACGGAACTTTCCGGGGGCACAACCCGGCTTTCGTCACCGGCGCCGCTGCCCTGGAGCACTACTGGCGGGACGGCAGCTTCCAGTCAAGCGTCGCGGGGCTCAGTTCCCTGCTCCACGAGGGGCTTACCCAGATCGCAGCGGGCGTCGAAGGCGCCGCGGTCCGTGGCCGGGGACTGCTCGCGGGTGTTTACTACCCCAACCCCGAAACTGCGGAGAAGATTGCGGCTGAATCCTTCGCCCGTGGTCTGCTCGTGGAAACGTCCGGACCCGAAGGTGAAGTGGTCAAGACGATGCCCGCGCTGACTATCAGCCCCGAGGATCTTCAGAAGGGACTCGATATTCTCGCTGCAGCCGCGGTGACTGTGACCGGGGAGCCGGTGGCCTTGGGATCAACCATTTGAGCATCCGAACAGGGCAAAACGGCTCAAAGGGGCCAGTGCCCCTTGCAAGAATCGAAGTAGATTTCGGGGAGCAAAATGGGTACCCGCAAGGCAACAGCTTTCAACGACAGTGATCTAGCGGAAACCGACCGGGCGATTCCCCCGGGTAGTGTCATTGTTCAAAAGTTTGGCGGTTCGTCCCTGGCGGATGCCGCGGGTATCCTCCGGGCAGCCGAGCGGATCGCCAAAACACGGACCAACGGCTATCGGGTCGTGGCGGTGGTGTCCGCCATGGGGGACACCACCGATGAACTCTGCGATCTTGCCGCGGAAGTTTCCCCCCGGCCGCTGCCTGTTGACCTTGACGCCCTGCTGAGCATCGGCGAGCTTGTGTCCTCGGCCCTTTTGGCGATTGCCCTGGCGGACCTCGGCCAGCTGCCCCGCACATTTACCGGCAGTGCGGCCGGCCTCATCACCGACAACATCCACGGCAAGGCACACATCACTGATGTCAGGCCGGACCGCGTCCGCAGCAGTCTGGCCCGTGGCGAGGTCCCCATCGTCGCAGGATTCCAGGGCAGGACGCAGAAACGGAACAGGGTGACCACGCTCGGCCGTGGCGGCTCGGATCTCACCGCGGTCGCCCTGGCCGCTGCGCTCGAAGCCGATATTTGCGAGATATACACGGACGTCGACGGCGTCTACACCGCGGATCCCCGGGTTGTCCCGACGGCGCGGAAGATCGAGATCCTCTCCAGCGAGGAAATGCTTGAGTTCGCCGCCTCCGGCTGCAAGGTACTGCACCTGCGGTGTGTTGAATACGCCCGCCGGTTCGGTATTCCGATCCATGTGAGGTCCTCCTTCGTGCCGGAGTCCGGGACGTTGATTCTGCCCGGCCTTGACCGTCATCCACTGCTCCAGCCCGCCAGAGAACAACCCGAGGTGACCGCAGTAGCCGGGGTCAACTCGGCGTCGAAAATCACTGTGGTGGGAATTCCGGACCAGCCGGACAGCATGGCGCGCATTTTGCATGTCCTCTCTCGTTCCGGGGCGCATGTCCAGGCAATTGTCCAAAATACGGCCGGCCCCGGCCCGAGGCGTTCCGACGTTGCCCTGATCGTGCCTGCTGCCCATGCGGGCAACGCCCTTGCTGTGTTGGATGCCGAAAAGGGAAGCATTGGATTTGAAGGTTTGCAGCACGAGGACCGGGTAGGCCGGGTGTCCATTACTGGACTGGGCATGCGGTCTTCCCCGGAAATCTTCTGCACCTTCCTCAAGGCCCTGTCCGACGCCGACGTGGAGCTCGATCTCGTCGACATCTCCGAGACGTCCGTGGGGGCTGTCACGCACGCCGACCGGCTCGCCGATGCCGAGCGCGCTGTCCGGCGGGCCTTCGGCATGACCCCGGCGGACGAGGCAACGGCGGCCGGTCATGAAGGCCATCTCACACCCGCTGTTGGCCCCCCGCTCCAGACGTGGGTCCCGATTTCCGGCCAGGATATGACCCCTGTTCCGGCGGGCGACAGAACTGTGGCACGTCACTTCTAGCGAAGGAGCTAAAGGATGGGCAAGACCGCGAGGACCGGCAACGGCCTCACCAGACCTCCCGAGTTGCGGGGAATCATGTCGATGATCGGCGGCTCGGAAGGCGGAACTGTCCTCACGTCGGCTGCGCCCGATCAGGCCGCTCGCTGGCAGCGGGGCGAGCGGTTGGACCGGCTGTTTGAGGATAGTTGCGACCGCTTGCGGGAACAGGGGCGCGGCGACCAGGTTGCCGTCGATGCGGGGGACGTTGTCCTGACGTACACGGAGCTGGATGAATGGGCGAACCAGCTGGCGCGGCATCTCCTGGTGTGCGGTGCCCGGCCGGGTGATCGCATCGCCCTGCTGTTTGACCAGCCATGGCGGGCCTACGTGGCAATGCTGGCCGTTCTGAAGATCCACGCGGCCTATGTTCCCCTGGACCCTGGGTTTCCCCCTGACCGTCTTCAGTACATTGTCGAGGACGCCAACGTGGCCATGGTCCTGTCTCTGTCCCATCTGAGGGATCTGCTGCCTGAGGTAGCCGCCGTCACGGTGTGTGTCGATGATGTGCGGGCCCAGATCGACGCCGAGGACTCCTCCCGTTTGGGAAGCGCGGACCATGGCGGAACCGAAGATGAGCTGGCATACATTATCTACACCTCCGGCTCGACCGGCCGGCCCAAGGGCGTGGCAGTGGAGCAGGCCAGCATCTGCAATTTTGTCCGGGTGGCCTCTGACATCTACGGGATTGAGTCCACGGACCGCGTGTACCAAGGCATGACGATTGCCTTCGATTTCTCGGTGGAGGAAATCTGGGTTGCCTGGATGGTCGGAGCCACGCTGGTGCCCAAGCCGGGCCGGTCCAGCATGCTGGGTGCCGAACTCGCGGAGTACCTGCAGGAAAAACGGATCACCGCCCTTTGCTGCGTTCCAACGCTGCTGGCCACGCTTGACGAGGACCTGCCCGATTTGCGGTTCCTGCTGGTCTCCGGAGAGGCGTGCCCGAAGGATCTCGTGATGCGCTGGCACCGCCCCGGCCGGCGCTTCCTGAACGTCTACGGCCCCACCGAAGCGACCGTGACTGCCACCTGGTCGGTCCTGGACCCGGACCTGCCCGTGTCCCTCGGAGTGCCCTTGCCCACCTACACCGCGGTCATTGTGGATCCCGCCGGGCTTCGGGCCCTGCCGCGCGGTGAAATGGGAGAAATCGGCCTCGCAGGGGTGGGGCTGGCGCGCGGGTATGTGAACCGTCAGGACCTGACGGAGCGGGCCTTTGTCCCGGATTTCCTCGGAATCGAGAACAACCCGTCCGGCCGGATTTATCGCACCGGGGACCTCGGACGGGTGAACGACGACGGGCAGCTCGAATACTTCGGCCGGATCGATACCCAAGTCAAAATACGTGGCTACCGCATCGAACTGAGCGAAATAGAATCCGTCCTCCTGCAGCTCCCCGGCATTGCACAGGCAGTCGTTCAGACTTATGAGCCGGAACAAGGAACCGTGGAGCTGGCCGCCTACTACACCCTGCGCCAGGACGTGGAGGGCGTGGATGCCCATGACCTCCACCGGATGCTGCGCACCAGGCTTCCCGGATACATGGTTCCTGCCTATTTTGAACAGCTGGATGCCATTCCCATGATGGCCAGTGACAAAGTGGACAGGAAGCGGCTACCCCGTCCCGAACACAGAATCAGCCGGGCGGCCGCGGGGTCCTTCACCGCCCCCACAACCGCCGCCGAAGAGGCCCTGGCCGCGCAGCTTGGCACCGTCCTGAGCCTTGAGAAGGTTTCCACCGATGCCCACTTCTTCAACGACCTTGGCGCCGACTCGCTGTTGATGGCCCGCTATTGCGCCCGCATCAGGAAAGAAACCGCCCTGCCCGCAGCCGCGATGCAGGATATCTATGAGAACCCGACGGTCCGGCAGCTCGCCGCCTGCCTCGAAGCCCGGCACAGTGAATCCGTCCTCAGCGCGGCCGTAGCAGAGACCGACGCTGTACCCCTGGTTCCGATGCCACCACCCAGCACCTTCCAGTTCGTCATGTGCGGGGCAATTCAGTTGCTGATTTTCCTGGGTTACACTTCGTACGCTGCTTCCCTGCTGATTATCGGCTTCCAGTGGACATCCGGGGGCAGCAATCCATTTGACATGTGGCTGCGGTCCATTGGTTTCGGCGCCGCCATGTTCCTGATCCTTTCCGCGACCCCGATCCTCGCCAAGTGGATTCTGGTTGGGCGGTGGAAGCCGGGCAACATCCGAATATGGAGTCTGGCTTATCTCCGTTTTTGGGCAGTCAAGACACTTACCAGGGCAAATCCACTGGTCTTGTTCGCCGGCTCTCCGCTGTATGTGGTGTACCTGCGGCTCCTGGGTGCAAAGATCGGCAAGGGGGTGGTGATCTTCTCCCGGAAGGTGCCCGCGTGCCCGGACCTGCTCAGCGTCGGTGACAACACAGTCATCCACAAGAACTCCTCGTTCCAATGCTATCGGGCACGCTCGGGCATGATTGAAACCGGTCCCGTGATGCTGGGCAGAAATGTCCTTGTGTCGGAGAAAACCACGTTGGACATCGCTACGTCGATGGGAGACGACACTCAGCTGGGACATGCTTCATCGTTGCAGACCGGGCAGGTTGTACCTGGTGGACAAATCTGGCACGGTTCGCCTGCTGCGCGCACCAACACCAATTACCTGCGTGTCCCGCCCACTAATTGCGGCACGCGACGCAGGGTCATTTTCAGCCTTCTCCAGTTGTTCAACCGTTTGGTCCTGGTGGTTCCGGCGGGCCTTCTCGGGCTGGCCGTGCTCCTGCCCCCCTACCTGAGCACGGGACACCTGCAGCCGGGCTCCCCAAACTTTTTCATAGACGTACTAGCCGTAACAGTGGTTCTGTTCGTTGTCGGGCTGATCACCGGCCTGATCATCATCTTCAGCATCCCGCGTTTGCTCAACCGCTTCATCAAGCCGGAAAAGGTCTATCCGCTGTACGGCGTGCACTTCACCATCCAGCGCATGATCGCCCGCGTGTCCAACGTCAAACTGTACAAAGATGTCTTCGGCGACAGTTCGTATATAGTGCACTATCTGAAGGCCTTGGGTTATAACCTCGGCAGGGTGGAGCAAACCGGGTCAAACTTCGGCCCCACACTGGCCCACGAGTCGCCGTTCCTGAGCTCAGTGGGAACAGGAACTATGGTCGCGGACGGCCTCAACATGATGAACGCCGACTTCTCAAGCACGTCGTTCCGTCTCTCGCGGGTCCACCTGGCTGGCCACAACTTTCTCGGTAATGCCATCAGTGTTCCGATCGGATCCAGGGTCGGGGAGAACTGTCTCTTGGCCACGAAGGTGATGATTCCGATCGACGGTCCGATCCGTGCGGATGTGGGCCTGCTGGGGTCACCGCCGTTCGAGATTCCCCGGTCTGTTCAGCGTGACGCCCAATTTGATGAACAGACGATTGCAGAGGCGCGGAACAGCGCTCTCCCGGCAAAGAACCGGCACAACATCCTGAGCATGGTGCTGTTCCTGGCCGTGCGCTGGTTCCTGTTGTTTGTTGCCACGTTTAGCGCCGCCGTTGCCGTGTCGGCATTCAGCTTCCTCGGTGTGCTGGCGATCGCAGCCATGATGCTCACCTTGCTGCTGTTCCGCGTACTGATTGCCGTGCTTGTTGAGCGCTCGGTCATGGGCTTCCGCCACCTGAAGCCGCAATACTGCTCCATCTACGACCCCTACTTCTGGCGGCACGAACGTCTATGGAAGCTGCTGGCCATGCCGGGCTTCAACGGAACCCCGTTCAAGCCCGTGATCTGGCGAATGCTGGGCGTCAAGGTCGGCAAGCGGCTCTACGATGCCGGCGCCAACATACCGGAGAAAACTCTTGTGGCTATCGGTGATGATTGTGCGTTCAATGAAGGAGCCACCATTCAGGGCCACTCCATGGAAGACGGGGCCTTCAAGTCCGACTACATCGTTCTCGGCAACCGCTGCTCCCTTGGCGTGGATTCGTGGATCAACTACGGGGTGACGATGCAGGATGGTTCGTCACTCGGTGCCGACGCCCTCTTGATGAAGGGCGAAGACGTCCCGGAAGATGCAACCTATACCGGCAACCCGGCGCGGGAGGTGACAAGCCCCGTCGCCCCCAAACCGCTCGCGGCCGTGGTTTCTGGGAGCCCTCGCTACGGCGTCCCGCGCCACGGTGGCCCCCGCCACCGGGAAGCCGTCGCGGTACCCGCTGGACTCGTCAGACTCTCGAAGGGAACCTACGCAACTCACGGAACGCACAGGGCTCCCAAGGCAGCGCGGACCCTCGTCAAGCCTAACGTCGAGGCCGAGGACAAGGCAGGGACGCCGGGTTCTGGTTCCTAGTGCGAACTGGTTGGCAGGGGAGCGTCTTCGGGGAAGTCGTCGGGGAAGTCCTCGGTCACGGCCGGCCCGGAATGGCGTCCACGGCGCAGCGACTTCTGCAGTGCCCTGCGCTCGCGCCGGCCTTCCACGAGCCGGTACAGCACCGGGACCAGGATGAGTGTGAGGGCGGTGGAGGAGATCAGGCCGCCGATCACCACGATCGCCAGGGGCTGGGAGATGAATCCGCCGCCGCCGGTCAGGCCCAGCGCCATCGGTGTCAGGGCGCATACCGTGGCGAGCGCCGTCATGAGGATGGGGCGGAGGCGCTGGCGGGCGCCGTGCGTGATCGCGTCCGCCACGTTCATCCCGGGTTCGCCGTTGCGCGGCTGGCGGTACTGGTTGATGAGGTCGATCAGCACAATCGCGTTGGTCACCACGATGCCCACGAGCATCAACATGCCGATCAGCGACGGCAGGCCCAACGGCACGCCGGTCACCACGAGCAGGGCGATTGCGCCTGTCGCGGCGAACGGGACGGAGACCAGCAGGATCAGCGGCTGCACGAGCGATTTAAAAGCAGCCACCATGATCACGTAGACGATCGCGATGGCGGCCAGCAGCGCGAGTCCGAGCTGGCGGAACGAATCGGCCTGCTGCGTCGTGGCACCGCCGATCGTGGCGGTCACCCCGGGCGGCAGCTGGACTGACTTGAGCCGGTTCTGCACCTCGGTGCTGACCGCGCCGAGGTTGGAGCCCGACGGCGTCACCGAGACCCGCGCGGTGCGCTGGCCGTTGCTGGCGGTGATGGAGACGGGGACGTCGACCTGCTCTACCGAGGCGATGCTGCCCAGCGCAACGGCGCCGGCCGCCGTCGGGAGCGGCATGTCCCGGACGGCCTCGATGCTCGTGAAGCGGGTGCCCTCGCCAATCCGGACCGGAAAGTCGTTGGTGTCGATGCGGATCGTCCCGGCCGGAATCGGGCTGATCGTGGCGGCCAGGACCCCGGCCACGCGCTCCTCGTTCAGGCCGGCCGCGACGGCCCTGGCGCGGTCCACTTTGACCTGGACCACCGGCTGGCTGGCGGCCAGGTTGGTGGCCACCTCGCTGCTGCCCGGGACACCGTCCATGGTCTTGACCATCGCGTTACTGGCCGTCTGGAGATCGGCGGTGGTGGCGGCCTTGAGGGTGATGTCCACGGTTGACGAAGTGCCGAAGCCGCCCTGCTGGGAACCGACCGTGATCTTTCCGGCGTCGCCGAGCTTGGAGAGTTCGCTGCGGACGCTCTCCTGGAGCTTGCCCTGGTTGGCTTTCTCGTCCGTCACCACGGTGAACGTCGAATTGGACGCGCCGGAGGAGAGCAGGGCCGAGAAGCCGGTCTGGGCGTTGCCGGTGGTGGCTTGGACGTCCTTGATTCCGTCGATGCGCCGCAGGGTGTCCTCGACGCGGATCGCCGAGGCGCTGGCCTCGTCAAGGCTGGTCCCTGCCGGCAGGGCCTGCTTGACGGTCATGCTGTTCTCGCCGGAGCGGCCCAGGAGGTCGGTGGCGAGCAGCGGGGACATCGCCACGGTGCCGGCAAGCACCAGGGCCGCGGCGACCAGGGTGAGGACCGGGTGCCGCTGCGTGCCGGACAGGACAGGCAGGTAGCCGCGCTGCAGGAGCGTGCTCTGCTCGGCCTCGTGCGCCTTGGTGGCAATGCCAGCGGCAGAAGCCGGAGAGCCGGTGACGGCGGGTGTGCGCAGGAACCAGTAGGCCAGCACCGGCACGATGGTCAGCGAGACCAGCAGCGAGGAGAGCAGGGCGATGGTCACTGTCAGGGCGAACGGCCGGAACAGCGCACCGGCCAGGTCGCCGACGAAGGCGATGGGCAGGAAGACGGCCACGGTGGTCAGGGTGGACGCCGTGATGGCGCCGGCAACTTCGCGGATGGCCGTCCCGATCGCGGTGATCTTGTCCTCGCCATAGCTCAGGTGCCGTTTAATGTTTTCGATGACCACGATCGAGTCGTCCACGACGCGGCCGATCGCGATGGTGAGCGCGCCAAGGGTGAGGATGTTGAGCGAGTAGCCGGTGCCCGAGAGACCGATGAACGTGATCAGCAGGGACAGCGGGATGGACACTGCCGTCACCAGGGTGGCGCGCACGGACATCAGGAACACCAGGATCACCAGGACGGCGAAGCCCAGACCCAGCAGGCCCTCGGTGGTGAGGTCCTTGATGGACTTCTCGATGAACGGCGCCTGGTCGAAGACCGGGGTGAATTTGGCGTTGGAGCCAAGCTCGGCCTCAAGCTGCGGGATGGCGTCCTTGACCGCGTGGGAGATCGCGACGGTGTCGCCCTCGGGCTTCTTGGTCACGGACAGGGCGAGGGTTTCCTTGCCGTTGGTCCGCGTGATTGACGTGCGCGCGTCCTCGACCAGGCTGACGTCCGCCACGCTGCCGATCGTCGCCGCATCGCGGACCGCGCCCAGGGGGAGGGCCTTGATGGCGTCGAGGGAGTCCACCGGGCTGCCGATCTGCAGCGAGAGGGTCTTGCCCTGTTCCTCGATGGTGCCCGCCGGGACCAATGCACCGTTGTTCTTCAGCGCGTCGCTGATGGCCTGGAGGCTCGCGCCCGATGCCGCCAGATCCCGGGGCCGCGGCAGGATCTGGATGTGCTGCGTGGCGCCGCCGGTCACGTCGGCGCCGCGCACGCCGTCGAGCTTCTGCAGCCTGGGGACGCTGAGCCGGGCGAGATCGGCGTTGAGTTCACTGAGCGGTTTGTCCGAGGACACGGCCAGGAAGACGATCGGGAAGTCGCTGATGCTCCCGGCGATCGCCTGCGGCTGCACGTCCTTCGGCAGGGCCTGCTTGGCGTTGGAGATGGCGCGGTCGATCTGGTTCCGGGCACGGTCCAGGTTGGAGCCGTAGGTGAACGCCAGGGAGATCTGTGAGACGCCGTTCCGCGACGTTGACGACGTCGATTCCAGCCCCTCGACGCTGTTCAGCGCCTTTTCCAACGGGGCACTGATCTGCTTGTCCACGACTTCCGGCGACGCACCGGGCATCGAGGAGATCACGGTGATCTGCGGGAATTCGATGGAGGGGATGAGCTCCTGTTTCAGCGAGGACATCGTGATCACGCCGAAAACGCAAGCGAACACCGTGATCAGCGCGATCAGGGCCCGGTTGGCGAGAGACAGCTTTGCGAGCCGGAACATCTCATGGTCTCCTGGTGGGTCGGGGGCGTCCTGCACAACGGGACATCAAAAAACGGGGACGTCACGGGTTGCAGCGGTCCCAAACCAGCAGTGTAAACCAGCCGCGGCCGGGTGCCGGCTTAGTTGCTGGCGGTGACCTGTTCGAGTTGCAGCGTCTTGGCCGTCTCGGCCTCCAGCTTGGCGGCGAGCTCAGGGTTGTCGTTGAGCTTGACGCCGTAGCCGGGCATCATGTCCTTGAGCTTGGACTGCCAGCCCTTGAAGTTCTTCGGGAAGGACTTCTGGAGCAGCTCGATCATGATCGGCACGGCGGTGGACGCGCCCGGGGATGCGCCGAGCAGGGCGCCGATCGTGCCGTCGCGTCCGGCGATGACCTCGGTGCCGAACTGCAGCACGCCGCCCTTCTTCGGGTCCTTCTTGATGATCTGGACCCGCTGGCCGGCGGTGATGAGCTCCCAGTCGCCGTCCTTGGCCTCGGGGTAGTACTCCCGCAGGGCCTCGACCTTGTCCCCGTGACGCTTGGCCACTTCCTTGATCAGGTAGGCGGTGAGGTCCATGTTGTCCTTGGCCACGGCCAGCATCGGGATGATGTTGGAGGGGCGGATGGACAGCGGCAGGTCCAGGTAGGAGCCGCTCTTGAGGAAGTTCGTGGAGAAGCCGGCGTACGGGCCGAACAGCAGGGAACGCTTGCCGTTGACGTAGCGGGTGTCCAGATGCGGCACGGACATGGGCGGGGCGCCGACAGACGCCTGGCCGTAGACCTTCGCACTGTGCCGGGCAGCGATGCTCTCGTCGGTGCAGCGGAAGAACTGGCCGGAGACCGGAAAACCGCCAAACCCCTTGCCTTCCGGGATACCGGAGGCCTGCAGCAGGTGCAGGGCCCCGCCGCCGGCTCCGACAAACACGAACTTCGCGTGGATGGAGCCGTGCTCGCCGCTCCTGGGGTGCTTCAGCGACAGGTCCCAGCCGCCGCCGGACGCGCGCTTGATGTCGCTGACGTTGTGGCCGTAGTTGATCTCCACGCCGTTGTTGCCCAGGTAGGTGGTCAGCTCGCGGGTCAGGGCGCCGAAGTCGACGTCGGTGCCCTCGGCGGCGCGGGTTGCCGCGACGCGCTGCTTGGGGTCGCGGCCCTTGACGATCAGCGGGGCCCACTTGGCGATCTGCGCGTGGTCCTCGGAATACTCCATCGAACGGAACAGCGGGTTCGGCTTGAGTGCCTCGTAGCGGGTGCGGAGGAACTTGGTGTGGTCCTCGCCGATCACGAAGCTCATGTGCGGAACGGTGTTGATGAAGCCCTTGGGGGAGCCGATCAGCGAGTTCGAGACGAGGTGGGACCAGAACTGGCGGGACAGTTGGAACTGCTCGTTGATGTTCAGGGCCTTGCCGGGGTCCACCGAGCCGTCTTTGGCTGCGGGGGAGTAATTAAGCTCACACAGGGCAGCGTGTCCGGTGCCGGCGTTGTTCCACGGGTCGGAGCTTTCCAGTCCGGGCTCGTCCAGACGCTCAAAGAGCGAGATGGTCCAGTTCGGCTCAAGCTGCTTGATGAAGGCGCCGAGCGTGGCGCTCATGATGCCGCCGCCAATCAGGACGACGTCGGCGTGTTGGGTCTTGGAAATGAAAGTCACAATCAGTCTCCGATAGCAGCGGCTCTGGCTGTCACAGAATATCCCGCACCGCCCACTAACTGAAATTGGCCCCGGGCGTCAAGGCCTTAGCTCGACCTTTGTGAAAACTTCATTCAGTACCGGCGACGCCGGGTACTTCAGCACCCGGTCCGAGAGCGCCAGGGCCGAGATCGGGAAGGCAATGGGAACCGCGGGCACCGTGGCCGCGATCTGCCCGTTGATGGTCTGGTACTCCTCGGTGCGGTCCTTGCCGTCCGGCAGGCCCCGGGCCCGGGCGATCTTGGAGAAGACCTGGGGATCCTGGTAACCGAATTCGCCGGTGTTCTCGCCGAAGAGCGGGCCCACGAAATTGTCGGGGTCCGAATACGAGCCGTTCCAGCCGAGCAGGTGCAGGGCGTGGTCGCCCGGGGACGTGACCTTCTGCAGGTAGCCGTCAGCCCAGTCCACCGGTACGGGCTTGACGTTGAGCCCGACGGCGGTCAGTTGACGGCTGATTTCGGCGTACACCTTTTCCGGCGTCGGCAGGTAGGGCCGGGTGACGTTGAGCGGATAGTAGAACTTCAGCTCCTCGCCCTTGTAGCCGGCCTCGGCCAGGAGTTCCTTGGCCTTGCCCGGGTTGTAGCCGAGCGCCGCGGCGTTGTTGTTGAAGCCGCTGAGCTTGGGTGGAACGAACTGGGATGCCTGGGCCGTGTTGTCGATGAAGAACCGGCGGATCAGCGTGTCCTTGTCCAGCGCCATTTCGATCGCCTGGCGGACCTTGAGTTTCTGCAGGATGGGGACTTGCTGGTTCATGCCCAGGTACATCACGGAGAAAGGGTCCCGCTGGATGATCTGCTTTCCGCTCTTGACCAGTTGGTCAAAGTTTCCCACGGTGACGGCGTCGTAGGCGTCGATCTTGCCGTCCAGGAGCGCCTGCATCCGGGTCTGCGGGTGATCGTAGGTCACGAACTTGATGGTGCCGATCTGCCCCTTGTCCCCCCAGTAGTCCTTGTTGCTGGCCAGGGTGACGCTGCCCGAATCCCAGGAGCCGAAAACGTACGGTCCTGTGCCTACCGGGTGGAGGCCGTAAGCGGATACCGGCTGCCCGCCCCGGCTCTGGTTCAGGACGTCAGCGTTCTCCGCGGCGAGGGCCTTGGGCGAAGAGATCGCGAAGGCCGGCAGGGTGAGGGCCTGGAGAAAACCCGTGAAGGGCTGGGTGAGGCCGATCCGCACACTGTCCGGCGCGACGGCGGTGCAGTTCTTGTATATGGACAGCGGCGCCTGGTCCGCATGGGCCTTGAAGACGCCCTTGAAGGTGGTACCGGTGGCCTGTTCGCGGAGGGCCGGTGAGAAGTTGAACCAGCGGTTGAAGTTGGTGCAGACCGCGGCGGCATCGAACGGTGTTCCGTCCTGGAATTTGACGTTCCCGCGCAGCTTGAACTCGTAGGTCCGGCCTTCATCGCTCTGGGACCATTCGGTGGCCAGCAGCGGCGTGGGCTGGCCGGTGGTCTGGTCTACGCCCACGAGGCCTTCCAGTACCTGCCGGGTGACGCGGTAGGACTCGACGTCGGAGACCAGGGCAGGATCGAGCCCGAGCGGCTCCGAGCCAGTGCCGAAGGTGAAAAGCGCGGTAGGTGCCGCGCTGGCGGTGGCAGAGGCGGTGGGGGAGCTGGGTGCCGGGCCGAGGCTGCCCGTGCAGGACGCGAGCGGCAGGACAAGGAGGGCGGCCCCGATGCTGGCGGCAATCCGCCGCACTGTCCTGCTGGGCACTGTACTGCTGGGCACTCGAGAATCACCTCTGGGAACTGGATGGCCCGCCGGCTGCGGACCAGCCCCAGTCTAGTTGACGGCCGGGTCCGCCAGCTCTTGTGGCACACCGCCGCAAGGCGCACGGCAGCGCAAAAAGCGGAGGCCCGCACCTGGTGGTGCGGGCCTCCGCTTCTCCTAGTGGTCCAGGGAGTCAGGCTGGAGCCGGGCAGGAGTGCAAAAGGGCTGACTACTTGGGCATCAGGACTGAGTCCACCATGTAGACAGTGGCGTTGGCGGTCTGGACGCCGCCGCAGACAACGTTGGCGCCGTCAACCTTGAGGGCATCCTTGGTGCCGGTGACCGTCACCGAACCGCCTTCAACCGTCTTGTGGGTGCCGACGATCTGGTCCGGGGTGATCTTGCCGGGGACAACGTGGTAGGTCAGGATCTTGCTCAGCGTGGCGTCGTCCGTCTTCAGGGCCTCGATCGTGGCCGGATCGATCTTCTTGAAGGCGTCATCCGTCGGGGCGAAGACGGTGAATTCGCTGCCGTTGAGCGTGTCCACCAGGTTGACCTTGGGGTTGAGCTTGCCGGACACGGCGGCGGTCAGGGTGGTGAGGACCGGGTTGTTGGACGCCGCGGTGGCTACCGGGTCAAGCGCCATGCCGGAGACGGAGCCGGCACCGCTGGGAACCTGGGCGGCGTAGGCGGCGCAGCCGGAGCCGACGAGGTTGGCGGCCGGATCCATGGCCGCAGCGGAGGCGCTCGTGGAGGGGGAGGCCATGCTGGATTCCGCCGGTGCGGAGGACGGGGCCGAGGAGGCGGGGGCCGACGAGGCGCTGGATCCGCCACAGGCAGTGAGGCTGAGCATGGCGGCAGCTGCGATACCTGCAACGGCGAACGTGGTGTGCTTGATGTTCTGCATTTCGGTTTCTCCTTTGTTGTGCCGATGTTTGCCGGCGGCGAATTTTTGCCGCTGCGGCCCTTTCCCGACTGTTGGGCACCGACCCTTGGTTGGTGTCTCAATGGGTATTCGGCTGCTCGGAGGAAACGGATGGGTGCGGATGTGAAATTCTTTTTGGCGGCGTCAAAACTCCTGAAAAATCCCGGAACAGCGCCGGAAACCACAAGAACCCCGGTCCGAAGACCGGGGTTCTCTCTGTGCGCAAGGGGGGACTTGAACCCCCACGCCCGAAGGCACAGGAACCTAAATCCTGCGTGTCTGCCAATTTCACCACTCGCGCGCGGCGCCGTCGTCGTCGTCCCGGGAAAGAACCCCGGAGGCGGGCGCCAGGCTCTATTGTACCTATTGCCGGTTTACTGGTTGCAACGGCTGCCCGCGGGCGGATGGACCAGAGACCGGGGACTTAGGCGTCGAGTTTCAGGTCCCGGCGAAGTTTGGCGACATGCCCGGTGGCCCGGACGTTGTACTGTGCGACGGCAACCCGGCCGTCGGCGTCGACGACGATGGTCGAGCGGATCAGGCCCTGGTAGGTCTTGCCGTAGTTTTTCTTTTCGCCCCAGGCCGCGTAGGCCTCGGCGACGGAGTGGTCTTCGTCGGAGAGCAGCGGGAAGTTCAGCCCTTCGGCGGCCGCGAACGCGGCAAGCTTCCCGACGGGGTCGGGGGAGATGCCCACGACGTCATAACCGGCGGCCTGAAGCGCGCCGAGGGAATCCCGGAAATCGCAGGCCTCCTTGGTGCATCCCGGCGTGGCGGCTGCCGGGTAGAAGTAGAGCACGGTCTTCCTGCCCCGGAAATCACGCAGGCTGACGTCCTGTCCTTCGGCGTTCTTGAGGGTGAAATCCGGTGCTGTGGCACCGGCGTTGAGTCGCTCGGACACGGGTGTCTCCTTGGTGAGGTTGGTCATGAAGCGGGGTGATAATCCAGCGTAGTGACGCGATCGGCGCCGGACGAATCCGCTGCTGGCTATACTCTTGGGTATGCCTGATATGGATCGCTGGCCCACGGGCCGCCTATTGTCCACGGCAGCACGTCTTGTAGAACACTCCTGGAACGAAAAATTGGGGGCCATTGGCCTGACCCATGCCGGGGTGATCGCCATGGAGGTGCTCTCGGCGAATGGGCCGATGACGCAAGCCCAATTGGCCCAGCTCGTCCGGGTCCAGGCCCAGACGATGGGCAAGACACTGAGCCGGCTGGAAGCGCACGGCCACATTTCGCGGCACCGCAGCACCTCCGACCGGCGCAGCCATGTGGTGTCGCTGACTGACCAGGGGCGCGAGGCGGTTGCCGCGGCCGCCGACATGGAACGTTCCGTGCTCGCCGCCACGCCCATTGACCCCGACGTCCTGCGGCAGGAGCTCCAGGCCGTGGTCAGAGTGCTGGCAACCAAGTCTTCCTCGCCGGAGGCCAATGCCATCGTCACGGCTGCCGAGCCGGGCGCCATTGCCGGGGCCACCCCGCTGAATTAGCCACGCTGCTGTGGGGGAACGGGAACGGGACGGCAGGGTTTCCCGCCGTCCCAATCAGTTCGGTTCTCGAGGCCTTCAGTGGTGACCGGTCACCAGGTGTTCCTGTGGTGGTTGTGTTTCCTATTGTCGTGCCGGTTTCCGTGATGGTCCCAGAACCCGTCCTTGTCATGCCGGCAGCCGTCCCGGCCAGTCCACGAGCCGCTGTGGTCGTTGTCGTCCCGCCAATTGCCATGATCGTCGCGCCAACCCCATCCGTCGGCGTTGTCATGCCACCGGTTCTCCCCATCCCACCAGCCATTGCGCGTGTCGTGCCGGTTGTTGTCCCGCATGTGGTGCCGGTTCACAAAGGACGACTGACTCCAGGAGCTGGCGGAGGCGGTCGAAGTGGTAGCGGCGGCGCTGGCAGGCAGGGCGCTGGCGCCCAGGCCCAGTGCGGCGGTCACCGCGGTTGTTCCAATGATGCGAATAGCCTTGTTCATGAAACTTGGTCCTTACGGAGATCGATTTCCCTGGCCCCGGGGGCGGGCCTCGCAGGCATGCTGCCGGGGGGCCCATGATGTCCGTGTCGGCTGACGCGATCCTCAGTGAGGGCACCGGGAGATCTGAATATCATCTTTGGTGGTCGCGTCGGGCTCTCTGGCCGGCGTTGGTGTCGGTCCGGGTCTGCAGGACCGGTCGCTCCAGAACTGTTGCCCGGAGCACCTTTCCAGTCAACGCCCCTGCATTGACTATCAAAAGGGACTAAAGACCCTGTTTCTGCCGCAATCGGACGGATCGTTTCAGGAGCCAGGATGCTGGCGGTCGGAGCAGCCCCGGCACGTTGGCCGCTGCCTGGATTGACGCTGCCTACACCGTTACGGCCTGGTTCGCCAGGGTGGCGACGATGGCTGACATTTTGAGGCCGGTGAGCACCGCCGTGAGCAAGACGACGCTGATCGTGACCCACACCGGGGCGAGCCCCCGCCGCGGTGCTACCTCGTGGACGATCACGGAGCGGCCAATCACGTAGACCTCCCTGCTGAGGAACACCCACGCCCAGTGGAACGGCCGGACAACGCCGTCCTTGCGAAGCCGGTCCCAGTCCAGGTAGGCCAGGAGGGCGGACACACCGTAGGCCACGAAACTGATTGCTATGAAGAGGAAGTAAGGCGCCGTGAAAATCGATGCCGGATCAATAGTCTGGATCTGCCGCGGGCCCACGGTGCGCAGCCGGAGCACAGGGTTCCAGAACATCAGCAGGATGAGCGGTACGAGCGGCAGGGCCACAATTGTCCAGATGTACGCGTTGTAGACCGGTGTCCGGTCGCTGATGCGCCTGCGCGGCGCCACCGGGTTGCGGGGCGCTGTCGCCTGGAACTGCGGTGCGTTGAACTGGCCGGTCCAGGCCGAACCGTTCCACCACTGAAGCCGGCCCGAGCCTGCCGGGTCCGGATACCAGCCAGGGCCAGGGGCGGATGCGTTGGGCGGGACGGTCATGGCTGTTCATCCTTTGCGTGGCGTGGCGCGCGTTGGCTTCTTCTGTTCCGTGAGAGAGCGTACAGGGGGATGGGCAACTCCATGATTCCCCCATTGGTCGCAGTGGTGCATTGGATGGAGTCTAACCGCGGCCCGTGCCGGCGGGAAGGCCGGCCGACGGCGCAGACCCGTCCGCTGGAACCCTTGGGCCAGCCTGCCGCCCAGGCGCAAAAGGGCAGTCCGGAAGTCTCGACGCGCCAGCCGATCGGGAGGACGATTAATAGGCAATCACCACGAAGGAGGTCAGTGATGTGCTATTCGTACAACAGGGATTCCTGGCGGGATACCAGGAAGGATGCCGCAAAGGATTCTGAGGATCGCCCGGAGACCCGGGCGGAGGCGCCGGAATTCAGGTTCTGGGCCTTCCCCCGCCGCAGCAAGGAGTTCACGGTCGAAGAGCCGGAGAAGGTGCGCGACCGGTCCCGCGAGAAAGTCTGATTAATCGATTTGCATGAGGCGGCCGCTGAGCCACACAGTTCACTGTGACGGTTCGGCGGCCGTTTCATGGTCCGGCGGGCCGGCGGAGGCCAATGGCCGCGGAGAGGCCTATGAGCAGACCGCTGAGCGCCAGCAGGAATCCGCCGGCAAGACTGCCTTGCCCGTCCGGTCCGGGACCAACCCTGCCGGCCGCCGCTGCGGAAGGAATCGCCGTTGCGGACTCTGGGCCCTGGCCAGCGTCTGGCGACTGAGGGGCGGACGTTCCCGCCGTGGCTGGGACCGGAACAGCACCCGTGGCCGGTGGGGTGGGGGCTCCTTGGCTGACGGAGGGGGCGGGGCCCGGCGTCGGCGGAGCCGCGTCCTGTCCGGGGACCTGGCTTTGAGACGGCGGCTGAGACGGTGGTTGGGGCGGCACGGGGTCCGACGTCGGCGCTGTGCTGCCCGGGGGAGTCGCTCTCGGCGCCGGGGAAGCGGACGGTGGGCCCGGCGTCGGTGAGGCGGGGCAGATATTCACGGGAAGAAGGCCGGCAGACTTGCAGGGCGCAGCCGCCGCGGGCAGCGCAACGACCAACGGCGAGACCGCGAGCAGCAGGGCCACAGCGGATGCGTACGAGGCCTTCCGGGTGGAGTTCATCCCTACCATCGTAGGGTTCCACCGCCGGCAGCCGGGCAATCCCGTTCTTTGCGTGTCTTCTTAGCCCGGGCAAGGTCTGCGCTCAGCAAACCATCGCCACTGTGGACCAAGAATCGGTAGGGTGAGCCATGAGCACCGGGCAGCGACAGCGAGCCCCGTTCCCCGCCAAAGACCCCAAGCATCCGGAGATCTGACTCATGCCGACCACTGAGGGCCGCAAGCGAATGGAACCGCGGATGACTCGCGGCTCCTGGAAGTTCAGCGCCTGGTCCGCCGCCGGGCTTGCCGTGATCGGTGCTCTGCTCGCCTTCAACAAGTTCTGGTCGGAAAATGGCTTCGACGCCCTCTCCTTCTGGGTCTACATGGCCATGTTTGCGCTGGGCGTGATCCAACTCGCGCATCTGCTCCGGGTCCGAAGAAGCGACGCACCCTTTTGGGACGAGGAAGAGGGCCGCCGAGCCGACTGGGACCAACGGGGGCGGCAGCTGTAGGACCGGCTCCGGCCGCACAGCTGACCTGGCATTCACCGCGGCAAGAATCTCCAGCGGCGGCCCTGGAGGGCAAGCACAATGGTCCAGGCGATCGGAGCCAACGGGGAGGCGGACTCACCCAGGAATGCGAGGACCGCAAAGACGATCCAGAGCCCACCGGCGATGACGGAGAGTACGACAAGCGCCTTGCGGGTCATCACGAAGGCGGGCATGTCGACACCTTCGGATCGCAGGGCACGGGTTTCAGCGGCTGCTCCCCGGATCAGGGGGACGAAGCTCGCATGGGCCAGCGGCCGGTCGCAGGGCCTTCCACTCCGGGCGCTCAGGTCGAGGTCAGGAGCTCTCCCAGTATTTATCGCCCACAGCTTCGAGATACAGGGTCAGGAACTCGGACAGCGTCGACGCCGCCAGTGGCCAGTCACTGCGCGGGTCCAGGGGCTGTGCGACCAAGACGCCGCCGTTGGCTTCCAGTACCAAGAGGCCCGTGTCGCCAAGGAACTCGCCGATGACTGCGTCGCTCGGCACAAAGTCTTTCGGTCGGCTCGCTCGCTCGGCGTTGGTGCGCGCTGCCGCCGTCGCAGGTTCCAGAATGTGGAGGCCCCATTGGCCGTAGTCGATGTCCTGGAACAGCCACGCCTCGCGACTTGATAGCCAGAGTTCCTCCAGCCCGGGCAAAAGTGCGTGGGCGGCCCAAGCCCCTGAGACTTCGTCGAGGGAGGCTCCTGGCTCCACCTTGCTGGCGAGCCGGAATGGGTTCGACCCGACTCCGACTCCGTCGCGAGGCTCGGTCCAGTTACGATACGGATCGAGGGCAGCATTTACGGTCGGCATCAGTAGTCCCTCCACCACGCGTTGGGCTGGGTCCGATGCTCGTCCAGCGGAGTCCGCACCAGGCTCGTCAGCCTCACTGGCCCGTGACTTTGATTCCGGCGACCGCCCCGGTCCAGGCGCCGGTCGGGTCCGGGCGGGTCAACTGGGCGCTGACGTAGCCCTTCTGCAGTTGGACGACCTGCGATTGGATTCGCGAGCAATCGACCTCGAACACCGTGTGCTCTGTTCCGCCCAGCGAGTTCTGGGAGAGGAAGATCTGGGCATGCGGGATGCCCACGCAGGCCGCGGTGACTGTGTGCGGACCGGCGACCGTCACCGTTGCGGCCTTGGTGAAGCCAACCCCTGGCCCGTCCGCCGGACCGGCGTCGGAGAGGAGCACGGATCCTGGCGCCTCGGCCAGGCGCTTATGCAGCTCGGCGTAATTGCTCGCTTCCACGCCCAGCACCCCCGGATCTTTGGTCGGGGCGGCGGGCGCCGGGCGGCGGCTTTGCCCGGCCGCCGTCGGCCGCGGATCGCCCTCGTCCTCGTAGGCGCAGGACGCCAAACTACCGGCGAGCAGCAGGCCAACAACGTATGCCGCAGCGCAGCGGACTGTATTCGTTCCCCCAGGACCAGACATGGGCCGAGTCTACGGTCAGTGCCCTGAATGGCAAGTCATCCCGGCCCGGCCGGTCGGGCATCCTTCGCCAACCTGATTACGAGTCTGGTCTGCGCAGCAGCCCGCATCCGGCCCGCTACGGCGTCGTCGCCGGCTCCTTTTCGCCAACAAAAAAGAAACCCCGCCTCGCAGGCCGCTAAGCCTGCGAGACGGGGTTTCTTGCTGGTGCACCCCCCGGGACTCGAACCCGGAACCCATTGATTAAGAGTCAATTGCTCTGCCAGTTGAGCTAGAGGTGCATCTGTTGTTTTCGTTCACCGGGGCTTTTTATTTCCCGCGTTGTTCTCCGCAACGACATGAAACTCTACACGAGATTGGCTGTCGTGTGAAATCGAGGGGCGCGGGATGGTCCAGGTCAGCCGGGGAGGTTCAAAATCAGCGCGAAATCAGGGTTTTGCCCATTGCTGAGGAGCCACAGGCGCCCGTCAGGAGCGAGTGAAACGTTGCGCACCCGGCCATACTTTCCTGTGAAATAGCTCACAGGATCTCCGGCGAATTCGCCGTTGAGGGGAACGACCCAGAGCCTTTGGCCGCGCAGGGCGCCCAGGTAGGCGGTGCTGCCGACAATTTCGAGTCCGCTGGGGGAAGACTCCGCCGTCGACGGCCACACCACCTTGGCGTCCAGGAAGTCGGGGCGGTGCGGGGCACCCGTTACCTCGGGCCAGCCGTAGTTGCCGCCCGGCACGATCAGGTTGAGCTCGTCGTTGACGTCCGGGCCGAATTCGCTGGCCCACAGCCGGCCCGCGCTGTCCCAGGCCAGTCCCTGGACGTTCCTGTGGCCGAAGCTGTAGACGGGGTTATCGCCGAACGGGTTTCCGGGTGCCGGCCTGCCATCCGGAGTGAGTCGGAGGATCTTTCCGCCCAGCGCCGCGCGGTCCTGCGGCTGCTCCCGGCGCTGCGAATCGCCCGTCCCCACATACAGGAAACCATCGGGCCCAAAGCGGATCCGGCCGCCGTTGTGCGTGCCGGCCTTGGAAATGCCGGTGAAAACCGGTTCCAAGGCACCGAGCTCCAGCCGGCCGCCACGTTCCTCCAGCCGCATGCGGGCGATTCTGTTGTCCGCCGCCGCGGTGAAGTAGGCGTAGAGGTAACGGTCCGACGCGAAGTTGGGCGAAAGGGCAAGGCCCAGGAGGCCGCCTTCGCCGCCGGGCACGACGCCGGGCACCTTGCCGACCGTACCGAGCTGTCCGTCTTTGATGGTCCTGAGCAGTGCTGTGTCGCGCTCGGAGATGACCGCGGTGCCGTCGGGTAGATGGACCGTGGACCACGGCAGTTGCAGCCCATTAATCCGGCCCGCAACCGTGGGCTCACCCGCTGCCCCGGCCGTACCCGCTGCGCCGGTGGCAGTGCGGTCTCCCGGCTGAACCACGGGCGAGGTTGAGCCGCCGGTACAGGCACTCAGGAAAAACACGGCAACGGCCAGTGCGGTGGCCCGGGCCACCGCACTGAAGAAGAAGCGCCTGCCACCGAAGCGCCTGCCGGTAATGCGGACGAGCATCAACGGACGCGATGAGAACGGATGGGTCGGCCGACCGGACTGCCGGCTACTGCCGTGTCCGGCGCGGCGGCCGAAACCCGGCTGCTTCGGCGTGGGCCGGGGAGGCAAACCACACCTCAGCCCGGGTTTCTTCATACGCCGGGCTGGTCTCGTCGTGGTAGATCATCGACGAGGCATTGCCCTTGACTGTGAAACCCTCAGGGCCGCTTCCGTCGGCGGCCGGAGCCGCTGACCCCTCGCCGTAGGGCTGCTCAGTGGCCAAATGGCCGGTGGGCTCGGCCGTTTGGCTGGCGGAGGCCCCGGCCCCTGCCGGCGAGGCTGCCATCTGCGTCGTTTCCGTGTCGCCGGGACCCGTGGGCTGTGTCCCGGCGTCGGGTAGTCCGGGCATCGCCGTGCCGGTGCCGGTATCAACGCCAGTGCTGGTTGAAGTGGCCGTGCCGGTAGCGGTGTTCTCGTCGTCGACTGGTTCCGCGGCTGCCGATTCGGCCCCGGGCAGAGTCGGCGCGTGGGGCTCAGTGTATTCCGGGTGGTGGACGGGCAGGCCCGCCGCGCCAGTCTCCGCAGCACCGCCAAGCTCGGCGGCCGTCACAGCGTGCGCACCGCGGGCCGGCTCAGCGTGGGCCGCGGCGGTGTGTGTCTCCGCCGGCGGGGCGGTCTCGGACCACTGGGTCTCCCACTCGGCATTGCCCGGGGCGCCCGTTGTTTCCGGGGCGGCCTCGGCGCCCGGCTCGATGGTCGGGGCGGCGGTGGCCGCTGCGGGCCCGGTCGCCTCGGGGGCAGCCGTGGCCTCCCTGGCCGGTGCGTCTGGCTCAGGCGCAGACGCTGCACCGGGCGCGGCCATCGCGGCCCCGGCGGCCGCCGTCGGACC
>NZ_KI914942.1:29949-31187 GCF_000520575.1 Arthrobacter sp. I3 | reverse complement strand
CCGCCACACGCTCGAACTCACCACCCCCACCGGCCACAGCCACTACTCCACCGCGCCGCCCCTGCCGGGAACACTGTTTCGCCCAGCGGCCACATCGCTCCACAGGCGCAAACTTCGGTACGTCGCCAGCTCCGTCACCAAGCCAAAACGCTGATGCGCGGAAGGCCCAAAGTGGCAGCCGCAGCGTAGGAATCATTGAAGGCCCGAGGAGGAACTGGAGGCGCTCTGGGCAACCTGCGCGGGACGTCCGGTGCTCGTGCTGGCCCTTAGTGTGAAGCCGCATCCTCGCCGTACGGTTCCGGCCCGGTGACAACATCGTTCGCGGCACCGTGGCACCACTCCGAAAAGGACCCCGGATAGAGGGCAGCGGAAAAGCCGGCAATCTCGAGGGCGGCGATTTCATGGGCCGCCGTCACCCCGGATCCGCAGTACACGGCAGTCGGGACGCCGTCCCGGTAACCGAGCTGTTCGAAGCGCTCCCGCAGCTCCGCCGGGGCAAGGAAGCGCCCGTCAGCGCGCAGGTTCCCGGTGGTGGGGGCACTGACGGCCCCCGGAATATGGCCGGCGCGGGGATCCACGGGCTCGATTTCTCCGCGGTACCGCTCCCCCGCCCGGGCGTCCGCCACACGCTCGAACTCACCACCCCCACCGGCCACAGCCACTACTCCACCGCGCCGCCCCTGCCGGGAACACTGTTTCGCCCAGCGGCCACATCGCTCCACAGGCGCAAACTTCGGTACGTCGCCAGCTCCGTCACCAAGCCAAAACGCTGATGCGCGGAAGGCCCAAAGTGGCAGCCGCAGCGTAGGAATCATTGAAGGCCCGAGGAGGAACTGGAGGCGCTCTGGGCAACCTGCGCGGGACGTCCGGTGCTCGTGCTGGCCCTTAGTGTGAAGCCGCATCCTCGCCGTACGGTTCCGGCCCGGTGACAACATCGTTCGCGGCACCGTGGCACCACTCCGAAAAGGACCCCGGATAGAGGGCAGCGGAAAAGCCGGCAATCTCGAGGGCGGCGATTTCATGGGCCGCCGTCACCCCGGATCCGCAGTACACGGCAGTCGGGACGCCGTCCCGGTAACCGAGCTGTTCGAAGCGCTCCCGCAGCTCCGCCGGGGCAAGGAAGCGCCCGTCAGCGCGCAGGTTCCCGGTGGTGGGGGCACTGACGGCCCCCGGAATATGGCCGGCGCGGGGATCCACGGGCTCGATTTCTCCGCGGTACCGCTCCCCCGCCCGGGCGT
>NZ_KI914942.1:27549-29849 GCF_000520575.1 Arthrobacter sp. I3 | reverse complement strand
TGCCAGCTCGAACCCGGCAGCCCGCCACGCGGCCAGGCCGCCGTCGAGCAGGTACACAGAACTAAAGCCGGCGTTGCGCAGCATCCACCACAGCCGGGCCGCAGCCATGTTGCCGCTGTCGTCGTACGCTACGACCGCATCGCCGTCGTTGATGCCCCAGCGGCGCGCGGACGCCTGGAACTGCTCCGACGGCGGCAACGGATGCCTGCCGCGTTCCGGTTCCGCCGGTCCGGCAAGTTCAGTGGCGAGATCCACGAAGACGGCCCCGGGGATGTGTCCGCGCAGGTAGTGGTCGTGACCGTGGGGATCCCCCAGCGCCCAGCGAACGTCGAGGAGTACTGTGCGCTGGCCGGCTGCGCCGGCGCAGTCCATCCGGTCCTTGAGGGCAGCAGCATCGAGAAGGGTGTCCATTTCCCCACTCTATCTTTGGCGTCCCGCCACCCCCGGTAGGCTGTAGCGGTGAACACCGCGCACCTGCAGGACCGGGCCTGGGCCGACGAGGCCGTCCGCCGGATCAACGCCGAAAATAACCGCTCCGCCGACACCCACCTGTATTCGGTGCCGCTCCCGGAGCGCTGGGGCGTGCAGCTGTACCTGAAGGACGAATCCACCCACCGCACCGGCAGCCTCAAGCACCGGCTGGCGCGGTCCCTGTTCCTCTTCGGCCTCGTCAACGGCTGGATCCGGGAAGGCACCACGATCGTGGAGGCATCCAGCGGCAGCACCGCCGTCTCCGAAGCCTATTTTGCGCAGCTGCTCGGACTGCCCTTCATCGCCGTGATGACCCGGACCACCAGCCGCGAGAAAATCGCCCTGATCGAGCAGTTCGGCGGCTCCTGCCACCTGGTGGACCACGCCTCCGAGGTCTACGAGGCCGCCGCGGATCTGGCCGGCAGCACAGGCGGACACTACATGGACCAATTCACGTACGCCGAACGGGCCACGGACTGGCGCGGGAACAACAACATCGCCGAATCGATCTTCGGCCAGCTGGCGATGGAGGAGCACCCGGTCCCTCGCTGGGTGGTGGTCGGGGCCGGCACTGGAGGGACCAGCGCCACGATTGGCCGGTACCTGCGGTACCACCGCTACGAGACGGGCCTCGCCGTCGTCGACCCGGAAAATTCCGCGTTCTATCCGGGCTGGCGGAACAGCCGTCGAACCCGGCAGCCCGCCACGCGGCCAGGCCGCCGTCGAGCAGGTACACAGAACTAAAGCCGGCGTTGCGCAGCATCCACCACAGCCGGGCCGCAGCCATGTTGCCGCTGTCGTCGTACGCTACGACCGCATCGCCGTCGTTGATGCCCCAGCGGCGCGCGGACGCCTGGAACTGCTCCGACGGCGGCAACGGATGCCTGCCGCGTTCCGGTTCCGCCGGTCCGGCAAGTTCAGTGGCGAGATCCACGAAGACGGCCCCGGGGATGTGTCCGCGCAGGTAGTGGTCGTGACCGTGGGGATCCCCCAGCGCCCAGCGAACGTCGAGGAGTACTGTGCGCTGGCCGGCTGCGCCGGCGCAGTCCATCCGGTCCTTGAGGGCAGCAGCATCGAGAAGGGTGTCCATTTCCCCACTCTATCTTTGGCGTCCCGCCACCCCCGGTAGGCTGTAGCGGTGAACACCGCGCACCTGCAGGACCGGGCCTGGGCCGACGAGGCCGTCCGCCGGATCAACGCCGAAAATAACCGCTCCGCCGACACCCACCTGTATTCGGTGCCGCTCCCGGAGCGCTGGGGCGTGCAGCTGTACCTGAAGGACGAATCCACCCACCGCACCGGCAGCCTCAAGCACCGGCTGGCGCGGTCCCTGTTCCTCTTCGGCCTCGTCAACGGCTGGATCCGGGAAGGCACCACGATCGTGGAGGCATCCAGCGGCAGCACCGCCGTCTCCGAAGCCTATTTTGCGCAGCTGCTCGGACTGCCCTTCATCGCCGTGATGACCCGGACCACCAGCCGCGAGAAAATCGCCCTGATCGAGCAGTTCGGCGGCTCCTGCCACCTGGTGGACCACGCCTCCGAGGTCTACGAGGCCGCCGCGGATCTGGCCGGCAGCACAGGCGGACACTACATGGACCAATTCACGTACGCCGAACGGGCCACGGACTGGCGCGGGAACAACAACATCGCCGAATCGATCTTCGGCCAGCTGGCGATGGAGGAGCACCCGGTCCCTCGCTGGGTGGTGGTCGGGGCCGGCACTGGAGGGACCAGCGCCACGATTGGCCGGTACCTGCGGTACCACCGCTACGAGACGGGCCTCGCCGTCGTCGACCCGGAAAATTCCGCGTTCTATCCGGGCTGGCGGA
>NZ_KI914942.1:19613-27449 GCF_000520575.1 Arthrobacter sp. I3 | reverse complement strand
TCCCGCATCGAGGGCATCGGCCGGCCGCGGATGGAACCGAGTTTTGTGCCCGCCGTGATCGACCACATGATCCAGGTTCCCGACGCCGCGTCGGTGGCGGCCATGCGGCATCTGAGGGACCACGCCGGTCTGCACGCGGGTCCGTCCACCGGGACCAACCTCTGGGGTGCGTGGCAGCTCATCGCCGGGATGATCGCGGAGGGCCGCCGGGGCAGTGTTGTGACCCTGATGTGCGACGCCGGGGACCGCTACGCCGGAAATTACTACAACCCGGAGTGGCTGGAGACCCACGGCCTGGATCCCGAACCCCATGAGGACGTGCTGCGCGAGTTCTTCCGGACCGGCGCCTGGCCGGCCTAAGCCAGCCGGCCAGCACGCCGGTCTAAGCCCCGCCAAGGCGCCCGCCAAGGCTAAACCTCCGCTGTATCGCCGCTGGAGAGGTGCCGGTACTCGGTGCCGTACTTGGCGCCGATCCGGGTCACGTGCCCCTCCACCAGCCCGCGGCCCAGCTCGTTCAGGAGCGCGTCGTGGATCGGGAAGGCCTGTGGTGCGCGGACACCTATGACAAAATCCACCACTTCGCCCACCTTGTTCCACGGGGCGTGGATGGGTACAAGCAGCGTCTTGACGTCGACGCCGTCGGGGATCGCGAAGGAATCCCCCGGGTGGTAGACATTGCCATCGACGAGGTAGCCGACGTTGGCCACCACGGGGATCTGCGGATGGATGAGGGCGTGCTGGCCGCCAAATGTCCTGATGGCGAAGCCCGACGTTTCAAATTCCTCGCCCGCGCCCGCCACATGGATGCGGCTTCCGGCGTCGGGCGCCTTGCCGCGGAGCGTAGCGGCCACGGCCTCCGGCGCGAAAAGCTCAAGGGTGGTGTTCGACTGCAACGCCGCCGCGACGGCGTCGACGTCCACATGGTCCGCGTGCTCGTGCGTAATGAGCACAGCATGTGCTCCGGCCAGGGCCTGGTCCGTCTCCGAAAAAGTGCCCGGGTCAAACACCAGCACCCGGCCGTCCTGTTCGAGGCGGACACAGGCGTGAGTAAATTTGGTCAGCTTCATCCGGCCAGCCTAGGCACCAGCCGTCACAGTGTCCACGGAGCGGTGCTGGCAATCTTGGGCGCTGGTAATCTTGGACATTGCCACCCTCAGCGAGTCCCACCCGCGAATTCTTTGACGAAGCGAGTTCCACGATGTCCCAAGGCGCTACCACCGGCAGCAGCCGGACTCCGGCCTCGGCACCCGTGCAGGGCAAGGAACAGCGCGTCACCAAGCAGCGCCTCGCCGTCAGTGCCGCCCTGGACGACCTGGCGGACTTCGTCAGCACCCAGGAACTGCACCGCATCCTCCAGGAGCGCGGCACCGCGGTGTCCCTCGCGACCTCCTACCGGATCCTGCAGTCCCTCGCCGACGACGGGCTGGTGGATGTCCTGCGCAACGCCGACGGCGAAGCGGTGTACCGGCGCTGCGCCGTCACCGGGCACCACCACCACCTGCTGTGCCGGAACTGCGGCAAGGCCGTGGAAGTGGAAGCACCGGCGGTCGAGGCCTGGGCCGCGCGGATCGCGAATGAGCACGGCTTCACCGCGGTGGAGCACACCGTGGAAATCTTCGGCCTGTGCCCAGAATGCACAGCCAGTCAACCCGGCGAATAGCCGGAGCTGCTGAAATTCCCCACCTTTGACCTCGTGACCCCGGAAATCACCGGCGGGGCGCAGGGACCCGCCGGCGGCCGGCGGCAAACCTGGGGAAATTCCGCTGCAAAGGCGTGAGAGCGTTTAAGCCACAGCTCCCGCGCTCCGCACCACCCGCCCGTTGAGCCCCCGCCTGGCCCGGGCACTGCCGATCATCCGACAGGCCACGTAGATCAGGAAGGACAACGTGGTCACATAGGGGCTGATCGGCAGCCGGCCGCCGAGGGCCAGCAGGATGCCTCCGACGGTCGCCGTCATCGCGAAAACGATGCTCAGCGTGACCACCAGCCGGGGCGAGGACGTGACGCGCATCGCCGCCGCCGCGGGCGTGATCAGGAGGGCCAGCACCAGCAGGGCGCCGACAATCTGAATGGACAGCGCCACGCTGATGCCCAGCAGCACCATGAACCCAAGGGCCAGGGCCCGCACCGGGACGCCGCGGGCGCTGGCGACGTCGGGGTCGACACTGGCAAAGGTCAACGGCCGCCAGATGGCGGCCAACGCCAGCATCACCACGACGGCGGCGACCGCCAGGACCTGCAGCTGGACGGTCCCGACCGACACGATCTGCCCGGTGAGCAGGCCGAACTTGTTGGCCGCCCGGCCCTCGTACAGGGACAGGAAAAGGATGCCCAGGCCAAGCCCGAAGGGCATGATGACGCCGATGATCGAGTTCTTGTCCCGTGCGCGGACCCCCATCACGCCGAGCACCAGGGCTGCCAGCACGGATCCCGCCAGCGAGCCGAGGATGATGTCGGCGCCGATCAGCAGTGCGAACGCCGCGCCGGCAAAGGAGAGTTCCGAGATTCCGTGGACGGCGAAGGCGAGGTCGCGTTTCATCACGAAGGTGCCCATGATTCCGCCGAGCAGCCCGAGGACGGCGCCGGCCCAGATGGAGTTCTGCACCAGGACCAGCAGCTCGCCGTAGTTTTCGAAGTTGAAGATTGAGTGCAGCAGGTCGCCCAGATCCATTTAGCCCACCTCGCCCGCGACTGAGTGCGCGTCCAGATGGTGGTGCGTCGCGGCATCCGGCAGCCCGACGACGATCAGCCGGCCGTTGGCCTGGATGACCTCAACACGGCTGTCATACAATTCGGAGAGCACCTCGGTGGTCATGACCTCCGCGGGTGTGCCCACCCGGAACTTTCCGCCGGCCAGGTACAGGACCCGGTCCACATAGTCCATGATCGGGTTGATCTCGTGGGTCACGAACACCACGGCGCTGTCCGCGTCGCGGCATTGCCTGTTGATCAGCGCGCTGACGCCCTGCTGGTGCTGAAGGTCAAGGGAGAGCAGCGGCTCGTCGCACAGCAGCACCTTGGGATCGGTCGCGAGGGCCTGCGCCACGCGGAGGCGCTGCTGCTCACCGCCGGAAAGCTGCCCCACCGGCACCTTGGCGTAATCGGTGGCGCCCACAAGCTCCAGGAGTTCATCGACTTTACGGTTCACCTTGGCGCCGCCGAGGCGGATGCCCCAGCGGTGGCCGTCGACGCCGAGGGCCACGAGGTCGCGGGCGCGCAGGGGCGTATCGGGGTCGAATGATTTCTGCTGGGGCACGTAGCCGATCCGGCGGCTTCCCCGCTCAACGGGGTGGCCGTCGAGCACGGCCGTTCCTGTGCGCAGTTCCTGCAGTCCCAGCAGGACCTTCAGGAGGGTGGTCTTGCCGCTGCCGTTGGGCCCGAGCACGGCAAAGAATTCACCCGGGTTGATGTCCAGGTCCAGGCCCTCCCAGAGAGTCCGTTGGCCGAACGCCAGGGAGGCGCCGCGCAGGCTCACTACCGGTGTCAAAAGGGGTTTCCTCGATTTTCCGCGGAGATGGCTGCTCCCGCTGTTGCGATCATCCTAGGGCCTTGCCGATGCTCTCCACGTTTCCGGTCATCCACTGCAGGTAGGACTGGCCGTCCGGGAGGGTCTCGCTGAAGTTCACGACCGGGACGCCGGCGTTCTCGGCGGCTTTTTTCACCGCCGCCGTCTGCGGTCCCTCGGTCTGGGTATTGTAGGCCAGCAGCCGGACGCCCCGGGATGCCATGAGATCGACGGTGGTCTTGAGCACGGCGGGCGGGACGTCGGCGTCCTCCTCGATCGCCGCCGTGTACTCGGCCGGGGTTTCGTTCTCCAGTCCGGCGTCCTCGAGCAGGTACAGCGGTACGGGCTCGGTGACGGCCACGGGCGCGTGGCCCGCCGAGGACTTGATGGCGGCGAGCTTCGTTTCCAGGCCGCCGAGCGAGTCCTTGAATGCCGCCGCGTTGCTCCGGAACGTCTGCGCCGAGGCCGGCTCCAGCGAGCCCAGCTTCCCGGCGACGGCGTCCGCGAGGCGGGACATGGCAGGCAGGCTGTACCAGACGTGTTCGTTCAGCCCCGTGGACCCGTGGGTGTGGCCGGCGGAGTCGGGGCTCGCCTCTGCCGGGCTTTCGCTGGCAGCGATTTCGGAGACAAGGCCTGAAACGTCCACGGCGCTGATGACGCTGCCGCGGTCCAGTCCGGTGTCGGTCGCCAGCGTGTCCATGAAGGCGTCGTATCCCCCGCCGTTCTCCACCACCAGCTCGGCCTTGGAGACGGCCAGCTTGTCCTGCGTGGTGGCCTCGTAGGAGTGCGGGTCCTGGCTGGTGCGGTTGATGATCGAGCTGACCCGGACCTTGTCGCCGCCGATGCTGGAGACAATGTCGCCGTACACGCTGGTGGATGCGACGACGTTGACCATGCCGTCCCCCGCGGTCCCCCGTGGGCTGCCGGACGTCGGACTGCACGCGGTGAGCAGGAGGCCCAGGCCGGCAAGACCAGCCAGCAGGACTCGGGCAGCGGGACGACGCACGGAAAACCTCGGATCTGTTATTGAGAATCAGGAGCAATAGCAACAGCCCGAGTGTATCCCTAAATAGGAATCATTCCTATTTAGGGATACACGGCGTGCCCCGCCAATGCCCGGCCGCAGCTGCCCCGCCGGTGCCCGGCTGCAGCTGGCTGCCCGTTATTGGGCTGTCCCTTACTGGTCCTGGCCCAGCCTGCGGTAGCCCGTGGCCTGCGTCGCGTCCCGGATTTCGCCGACGAGCTGCTCGATCACGTCTTCGAGGAACAGCACGCCCTGGGTCAGCCCGTCGGGTCCGATCACGCGGGCCAGGTGCGAACCCGTGCGCTGCATGACGGACATGGCCTGCTCGATTTCGTCGTCCATGGCGAGGTTCGCCAGCGACCGGATGCGGCTCTCCGCAATCGGCTGGTGGTACCCGGCGTCCGGGATGGACAGCACGTCCTTGATGTGGAGGTAGCCGGCCAGCATGCCGTCGTCGTCGAGCATCGGGAAGCGCGAGAACCCGGTCCGGCTCACTGCCTTTTCGAATTCGACCGGCGTGGTGGCCGCCTTGAGCATGACGAGCTTGCCCAGCGGAACCATCACACGGGACGCGGTGTGTTCGGAGAACTCGAGCGCTCCGGTGATGAGTCCGGCGTCGTCGTCCACGAGTCCGTGGCGGGTGGATTCCTGCACGATCGACTGCACTTCTTCAAGGGTGAAGGTGGAGGTCACCTCGTCCTTCGGCTCAATCCGCATCAGCTTCAGGATGTGGTTCGCGGACCAGTTAAGCGCCGCAATGACGGGCTTGACGAGCCGCCCGATGAACATCAGCGGTGGCGCCAGCAGCAGCGCCGCCTTGTCCGCGACGGACACGGAGATGTTCTTGGGCACCATTTCGCCGAACGTGACGTGCAGGAACGTCACCAACAGCAGGGCGACGGCGAAGGCCACAATGTTCGCGACCTCCTCGGGGACGCCCACCGCTTCCAGCGGCACGGCCAGGAGGTGGTGGATCGCGGGCTCGGCCACCTGCAGGATCAGCAGCGAGCAGACGGTGATGCCGAGCTGGGCGCAGGCGAGCATGAGGGAAACGTTTTCCATCGCCCGCAGTGTGGTCTGGGCACGCTTGGAACCTGCCTCGGCCAGCGGCTCGATCTGGCTGCGGCGGGCCGACATGACGGCGAATTCGGCGGCCACGAAGAAGGCGTTGCCCACCAGGAGGAACGCAAGCCAGAGGATTCCTGCCCAGTCGCTCATGCGGCACCTGCCTGGCTGGCGGGCTGGCCGTCGCCGGACACGCGGATGGGCCGGAAACAGATCCGGTCGATCCGGCGGCCGTCCATGCGGGTCACGCTGAGTGTCCCGCCGACGACGTCGACCGTGTCGCCGACTGCCGCGATGCGGCCGAGCTGGCTCATGACGTAGCCTCCCACCGTTTCGTAGGCAGCCTCGTCGGGCACGGTCAGGCCCGGGATCTGTTCGGAGAGTTCATCGGGCCGGAGCAGGCCCGGGAAGTACCAGTCCCCGGAGGCGCTTTGGAGCAGGCCGGGCCGGACCTTGTCATGCTCATCGGCCACTTCCCCGACGATTTCCTCCACGAGGTCCTCCAGCGTGGTGATGCCGGCGGTTCCACCGTATTCATCCAGGACTACGGCCAGTTGCAGGTTGCCCTCGCGCAGTTCGGCGAGGAGGGCGTCCAGGTGGATGGTTTCGGGGACCCGGAGCACGTCGGTCATGATGGCCCCCGCTTGCAGCTTGGCGCGGCGGTCCGCGGGCACGGCAATGGCCTTCTTGATGTGGACCACGCCGCGGATGTCATCGGAGGACTCGCCGATCACGGGGAACCGGGAATATCCGGTGCGCTTGGCGGCCTCGACGATATCCGAGACCGGCTGGTCGGCGTCGATGGTCTCCACGCGGATGCGGGGGGTCATGACGTCCGCGGCGGTCCGCCCGGAGAACTTCAGGGTTCGGGCGATGAAGTTGGCCGTTCCGGCGTCGAGGGTGCCCATGGCCGCGGAGCGGCGCACCAGCGAGGCCAGCTCGGCCGGGGTGCGGGCGCCGGAGATTTCCTCCTTGGCCTCCAGGCCGAAGACGTTGAGGACCTTATTGGAGAAGCCGTTGAGCACCACGATGGCGGGCTTGAAGATAGCGGTGAACACCAGCTGGGGCCGGGCGACGGCCTTGCCGATCGGGAAGGACAGCGCGATGGCCATGTTCTTGGGCACCAGTTCGCCGATCACCATGGAGAGCAGGGTGGCCACCGCCATTGCCAGGACCAGGGACAGCGAGGCAGCCGCCGCCGGCGGGACACCGAGCGCGGTGAGGGGGCCTTCGAGCAGCTTGCCCACGGACGGTTCCATGACATAGCCGGTCAGCAGCGTGGTCATGGTGATGCCCAGCTGGCAGCTGGAAAGCTGGGTGGAGAGTGACTTGAGACATCTGAGCAACGGCTCGGCGGCGGTGTCGCCGGTGTCAACGGCGCGCTGCACGGTGGCCTGGTCCAGGGCGACCAGAGAAAATTCCACGGCGACAAAGAAGCCGGTGCCGAGGATGAGCAGGAGGCCTGCTGCGAGGAGTAGCCATTCCATGTCAGCGGCCTGCTTCCGCAGCAGCGCATGGCACGTGACGCGTCAGGGGACGCAAATGCGGGAAGGCCCGGCCTGGCGGAGGATGGTCGGCGGCGGCCGACCCTGTTTCCTGGAAAGCTCCGGAATGGCGTGCGGCCGGAGAATGATGGGCACGTGAACGGGGTTTGCCGGCTCTGCGGGTGGACTGGGCGGGCACGGTTTCCGTACTCCGCTGACAGCCCCCAGGCCGGCACCTAGATTTACTGTCCATAAGAAGTTCAGTCTACAGGAGCAACCGCCGCCAGCCCCCGACCGCCCGCGTCCCCGGCCGCGCCGGATTCACCAGCTCTGCGGGACGGGCCGGCCCTCCTCGTACCCGGCCGCGGACTGGATGCCTGCCACGGCGCGCTCCCGGAAAGCGGCGAGATCGGCAGCGCCGGCGTAGCTCATGGAACTGCGCAGGCCCGCGGTGATCATGTCCAGCAGGTCCTCGACGCCGGGCCGGGCCGCGTCGACGTACATGCGGGAGGTGGAGATGCCTTCCTCGAAGAGGGCCTTGCGGTCCTTTTCGAAGGCGCCCTCGCGTTGGTTGCGGTTCTGCACCGCCCGGGCGGACGCCATGCCGAAGCTCTCCTTGTACTGCCGGCCCGAGGCGTCGAGCTGCAGGTCCCCCGGGCTCTCGTGCGTACCGGCGAACCAGGAGCCGATCATGACCTGGCTGGCCCCGGCGGCCAGGGCCAGCGCGACGTCGCGCGGGTAGCGGACCCCGCCGTCGG
>NZ_KI914942.1:18666-19513 GCF_000520575.1 Arthrobacter sp. I3 | reverse complement strand
CCGGCTTCCCGGGCCGCGGCGGAACATTCCAGGACGGCGCTGAACTGCGGGCGGCCCACGGCCGTCATCATGCGCGTGGTGCACATGGCGCCCGGACCCACGCCGACCTTGACGATGTCCGCCCCGGCCTCGATGAGCTCACGCGTTGCCTCGCCGGTGACGACGTTGCCGGCGACTACCGGCACGCCGGGGTTGAGACCCTTCACGGCGGCGAGGGCGTCGAACATTTTCTGCTGGTGCCCGTGCGCGGTGTCGAGGACCAGCACGTTGACGCCGGCCGCCAGCAATTCGGCGGCCCGCCCGGCCACGTCCCCGTTGATTCCGACGGCGGCGGCGACCTTCAGCCTGCCCTCGTCGTCCAGGGACGGCCGGTAGAGCGTGGCGCGCAGGGCGCCCTTACGGGTGAGCACGCCGGCCAGGACCCCGTCCTGCTGCACCGGTGCGTAGTCGGTTCCGGCGGCGTCCATCGCCTCAAAGGCGCCGCGGAGGGCCTGCGCAGCATCGGCCGCCGACCCGCCCCCAAACAATCCGCCGGCGAGCGGTCCGGCGTCGAGCACCAGCGGCTGGTGGCGGATGACGGAGGCCAGGGACGCGAAACGGTCCTGGCCCTCGCAGTCGGTGGCCCGGACAACACCGGTGACCGCGCCGGAGTCGTCCACCACCACAACGGCCCCGTGCGGCCGCTTGCCCATCAGGTGGAGGGCATCAATGACGGTGTCCGTGGGCGCGAGCGTGACGGGGGTTTCCAGGACCGGGTGGCGTCCCTTGATCCAGGCCGTGACGTCACGGATGACGTCGAGCGGGACGTCCTGCGGCAGGACGCCAAGGCCGCCGCGGCGGGCCATGG
>NZ_KI914942.1:4669-18566 GCF_000520575.1 Arthrobacter sp. I3 | reverse complement strand
CAGGACGCCAAGGCCGCCGCGGCGGGCCATGGTCTCGGCCATCCGCTTCCCCGTGACCGCCGTCATGTTCGCCGCCACCAGCGGGATCGCGGAGCCGGTCCCGTCGTCGGCCGCGAGTTCGACGTCCAGGCGGGAGGTGACATCGGACCGGGACGGGACCAGGAAGAGGTCCGAGTAGGTCAGATCGGTGGTGGGCTCATTCAGGAAACGCACTGCTGCTCCTATGCTGGCACCCGCAGCTGGCACCGTCGGCGACAAACGGGTTCTCACTGCATTCTAGGGCGGTTTCCGGCGGGGCCGGCACCGCCTCCGGCGCCGGGGCCAGCACCGCGTCCGGCCTGGCGCAGGGCACCGCATGAGGGCCGCATCCGGGGCCGATTCTGCAACTCTTCTTCACCGCAATTCGGCGGCTGCCGGGGCGGATCATGATTTGGGTCACGCTTATTGGCGGTTTGGCAAGAATCCTCACTAGACTGGCATGGGTCTGGGTTCACTGGACGCAGAGACTGGCTCAATCGTTGTGCCGAGGCACCGTGGAAGCCAGAGGGAATCAAACTCACGGAAGAGGCGTATTTCAAGTGCCAGAGCAGCCTAGCCACCGTCTACCAGAGGAATTTGGCGGAAACGAGTGGCTCGTTGACGAACTGTATGAGCGTTACCAGCAGGACAAGAACACGGTCGACTCCAAGTGGTGGCCCCTGTTCGAATCCTTTGAAGCTAGTGACGCCTCTCCCGCCAACGGAACGTCCGGCACCGCGACAGCTGTGCATCCTGCCACCCGTGAACTTCCCGTTGTAGCGCCCGCCGCCGCTCCGGCTGCACCTGCGCCCGCAGCCCCCGCCGCCACGGCTGCGCCCGCACCGGCTGCGCCCGCACCGGCTGCGCCCGCCGCCAAGAAAGCCCCGGCCACCGTCGCCCGGGACGGCTCCAAGACTTCCGACGCCGGCCCCGGCACCGCGCCGATCCCGGCGCAGCTGCCCAAGAACCTCAAGGCCCCGACGGCTCCCGAAGAAGACGTCGTCTCGGTCCTGCGCGGCCCGGCCAAGGCGATCGCCTCGAACATGGTCACCAGCCTGGAAGTGCCGACCGCCACGAGCGTGCGCGCCATCCCGGCGAAGCTCCTGATCGACAACCGCGTGGTCATCAACTCCAACCTGGCCCGCGCCCGCGGCGGCAAGGTCTCCTTCACGCACCTGATCGGCTACGCCGTCATCCGCGCCCTGTCCCAGTTCCCGTCGATGAACGTCTACTACGACGAGATCGACGGCAAGCCGGTGGCTGTCCAGCCCGCGCACGTGAACTTCGGCATCGCGATCGACATGCCCAAGCCCGACGGCACCCGCCTGCTCATGGTCCCGAACATCAAGAAGGCGGAGACCCTCAACTTCTCCGAGTTCTGGCACACCTACGAGGACCTGATCAAGCGTGCCCGCAACGGCAAGCTGACCGCGGACGACCACTCCGGCACCACCGTGTCCCTGACCAACCCCGGCGGCATCGGCACCGTCCACTCGGTCCCGCGCCTGTCCAAGGGCCAGGCCGCCATCATCGGCGTCGGCGCACTGGACTACCCGGCCGAGTTCCAGGGTGCCAGCGAGAAGATCATCGCGCAGAACGCGATCAGCAAGGTCCTCACGCTGACCTCCACCTATGACCACCGCGTCATCCAGGGTGCCGGCAGCGGCGAGTTCCTCAAGCTCGTGCACCAGCTGCTGCTGGGCGCGCAGAACTTCTACGACGAGATCTTCGAGTCCCTGCGTATCCCCTACGAGCCCGTGCGCTGGAGCCCCGACCTGCAGGTGGACCCGGCCGACGAGATCAACAAGGTCGCCCGGATCCAGCAGCTGATCCACGCCTACCGCGTGCGCGGCCACCTCATGGCGGACACCGATCCGCTCGAGTACGTCCAGCGCAAGCACCCGGACCTCGATGTCCTGACCTACGGCCTGACCCTGTGGGACCTGGACCGCGAGTGGCCCACCGGCGGCTTCGGCGGCAGGCCGATGCTCAAGTTCCGCGACATCCTCGGCGTCCTCCGTGATGCCTACTGCCGCACCGCCGGCATCGAATACATGCACATCCAGGACCCGGCCGAGCGCAAGTGGTTCCAGGACCAGCTGGAGCACCCGTACTCGAAGCCGAGCCGCGACGAGCAGCTGCGCATCGTCTCCAAGCTCAACGCCGCCGAGGCCTTCGAGACCTTCCTGCAGACGAAGTTCGTCGGCCAGAAGCGCTTCTCGCTCGAGGGCGGCGAGTCCCTGATCCCGCTGCTGGACGCGATCATCTCCGACGCCGCCGACGACGAACTCGACGAAGTGGCGATCGGCATGGCCCACCGCGGCCGGCTCAACGTGCTGACCAATATCGCGGGCAAGACCTACGCGCAGGTCTTCCGCGAATTCGAAGGCACCCAGGACCCGCGCTCCGTGCAGGGCTCCGGTGACGTCAAGTACCACCTGGGCACCGAGGGCACCTTCACCTCGGACAACGGCAAGGAGACCAAGGTCTACCTCGCCGCGAACCCGTCCCACCTCGAGGCCGTCGATTCCGTCCTCGAAGGAATCGTCCGTGCCAAGCAGGACCGCCTGGACCAGGGCGAGGCGTTCCCCGTGCTGCCGATCATGGTGCACGGCGACGCCGCCTTCGCGGGCCAGGGCGTGGTCGCGGAAACGCTCAACCTCTCCCAGCTGCGCGGGTACCGCACCGGCGGCACCATCCACATCGTGGTCAACAACCAGGTCGGCTTCACCACCGCACCGTCGTCCTCGCGTTCCTCCACGTACTCCACGGACGTCGCCAAGATGATCCAGGCACCGGTGTTCCACGTGAACGGCGACGACCCGGAGGCCGTGGTCCGCATCGGGCAGCTTGCCTACGAGTTCCGTCAGCGGTTCCACAAGGACGTTGTCATCGACATGGTCTGCTACCGCCGCCGCGGCCACAACGAGGGCGATGACCCCTCGATGACCCAGCCGCTGATGTACAACCTGATCGAGGCCAAGCGCTCGGTCCGCAAGCTGTACACCGAATCGCTGATCGGCCGCGGTGACATCACCGAGGAAGAAGCCGAGCAGCTGCTGCGGGACTACCAGGAACGCCTGGAACGCGTCTTCGCGGAAACCCACGCGGCCCAGACGTCCCCGATCCCGATCATCACGGCCGATTCAGCCGCGGTGTCGGACCTGGAACGCCCCATGGCCCAGCAGTCCGATTCCGGCGTCAGCGCGCCGGTATCCACCGCGATCTCCGCGGAGACCCTGGCCCGCATCGGCAAGGCCCACACCGATATCCCGGACGGCTTCACCGTCCACGCCAAGCTCAAGCAGCTGCTGGAGAAGCGTGAGGCGATGTCCCGCGAAGGCGGCATCGACTGGGGCTTCGGTGAACTGGCCGCGTTCGGTTCGCTCATCATGGAAGGCGTCCCCGTCCGGCTCGCCGGCCAGGACTCGCGCCGCGGCACCTTCGTGCAGCGCCACGCCGTCTTCCACGACCGCGCCAACGGCGACGAGTGGCTTCCGCTGTCCCACCTCTCGGATGACCAGGCGAAGCTGTGGATCTACGATTCGCTGCTCTCCGAATACGCCGCCATGGGCTTCGAATACGGGTACTCGGTGGAACGCCCGGATGCGTTGGTGCTCTGGGAAGCGCAGTTCGGTGACTTCGTCAACGGCGCGCAGACCATCATCGATGAGTTCATCTCCTCGGCCGAGCAGAAATGGGGCCAGCGGTCCTCGCTGGTTCTCATGCTGCCGCACGGCTACGAGGGCCAGGGCCCGGACCATTCCTCCGCCCGCATCGAGCGCTTCCTGCAGATGTGCGCCGAAGAGAACATGATCGTGGCCAACCCCACGACGTCGGCCTCGCACTTCCACCTGCTGCGCCGCCAGGCGTACAGCAGGCCGCGCAAGCCGCTCATCATCTTCACGCCCAAGCAGCTGCTCCGCCTCAAGGCCGCCGCGTCCTCCGTGGAGGACTTCACCACCGGCTCGTTCCGCCCGGTCATTCCGGAACACGCGCAGCTGCAGGCCGACGCCGTCGAACGCGTGCTGCTGGTCTCCGGACGCCTGTACTACGATCTGCTGTCCACCCGGCAGAAGACCGAGAACAAGACCACGGCGATCGTCCGCGTCGAGCAGCTGTACCCGCTGCCGGCCGACGAGATCGCCGCGGAGCTGGCCAAGTACCCGAACGCCGAAGTGGTCTGGGCGCAGGATGAACCGGCCAACCAGGGTCCGTGGCCGTTCATCGGCCTGAACCTGCCGGATGCCCTGGACCGCCGGGTCCGCCTCATCTCCCGCCCCGCCTCGGCCTCCACCGCGGCAGGGTCGATGAAGCGCCACGCGGCAGAACAGGACTCCCTGCTCAAGCAGGCATTCGCTCGTAAATAGCGGCATTACTGCCCGGCCGGAGACTGAAACAACAACACTCCGGCCGGGCGGTTCTGTTTAATGGACTATTAGTGGTCAGCTTGATGGACAGCGTTGAAGTGAAGAGGTAGTCGTGGAAGATCGGAAGCTGCGGATCGCAGCCGTTGGGGACGAGCTGTTGGCCGGGCTTGGTGATCCGCGCGCCTTGGGCTGGCTGGGCCGGGTCCTGGCCCGCACGCCGCAGGACAGCGTCGCCCTGGAGTGCTACTCCCTGCCATGCCCCGAAGAGGGCACCGAGGGCCTTGCAGCCCGCTGGCTCGAGGAGTCGGGCCGACGGTTCGGCAACCACCACGAAAACCGCCTGGTGATCGGCCTGTCAGGACGCGACATTGAGTTCGGCCTGTCCACGGCCCGCAGCCGCCTGAACCTGGCCAACATCCTGGACTCCGCCTCGCAGAACAAGATCGAGGTCTTCGTCGTGGGCCCGCCGCCCACGCTTGACCCCGCACAGAACCGCAGGCTCGGCGAGCTCAACACCGCCTTCGCCGACGTCACGACGCGCCGGAAGCACCTCTATGTCGACACGTTCTCACCGCTGCTGAACCACGAGCAGTGGCGCCAGGACCTCGCGGCCAACGGCGGCACGCCCGGCCAGGCCGGCTACGGCCTCATGGCCTGGCTCGTGCTGCACCGCGGCTGGTTCCAGTGGCTGGGCCTGGACACCCCGGAATAGGCGGGCGAGCAGGCAACCGGCCGCGCCGGGACCCCCTTCAGGGAATTTCGCGATATATCTTGACCTGCCGGCAAGCGCGATATATCGTGACTTCATAGTCGCGATATATCGTTAGTTGCCCAGCCCCTTTCGCCTTTCCGGAGGAACCATGTCAGAGAACACGTGGACCGTGACCGGCCCGCAGACCATCGACGTCGACGGCGTCCACTCCCTCAAACTCGGGATTGTCCGCGGCCGCTTCGACATCGTCACCCATGACGAGGACGTTGCCAGGATCGAGGTCTCGGAAATCGAAGGCGATCCGCTGTCGGTTTCGATCGTCAACGGCCGCCTGGAAGTCCGCCACCAGTTGCACGGCCCGCAGGGCTGGTTCAAGAACCTGATGAGCACCGTCAACAACGGCAGCAGCAACTCGGTGGTCATCAGCATCGCCCTGCCGGCCGGCGTCGAGGTCGAGGCCGGGACGGTGAGCGGCGACGGCATGGTTTCCGGGCTCAGCGGCCACACCCGGCTCAACACCGTCTCGGGGTCCGTGCTGGCCGACGGCACCGCCGGGAACCTGTCCGTCAACACGGTCAGCGGCGAGGTGATTGCCCGCAACCACCGCGGCGTCCTGACCGCCAAGAGCGTCTCCGGCGAGGTGACGGCCTCGGGCGAATTCAGCAACATCCGGGCGAACACCGTCAGCGGCGACCTGAACTTCGACCTGCACGGCTTCACCCATGACTTTGGCGCCAATTCGGTCTCCGGCGACGTCACCATCCGGCTGCCGCACGACGTCGGGGTGGACATCGTGGCCAAGTCCGCCAGCGGCGCGGTGGTCATCGATGACACGAGGTACGTCCAGCCCGGCGGCACGGTGCAGACCATTGCGGGACCGGACGCCAAGCTGATGCTGGTCCGGACCAACTCGGTCTCGGGAAAAACCTCGCTCTTCCACGGCCAGCCCAGCCCGGACACCGAAACGGCCATCTGATGCCTCCCGTCTTCGCCCATGGGGCGCTGCGGCTGTACCTGCTCGCCCTGCTCGAATCGGGCCCCAAGCACGGCTACGAGCTGATCAAGGCGCTCAGCGAGCGTTTCGGCGGCACGTACTCCCCCAGTGCCGGAACCATCTACCCGCGCCTGGGCAAGCTTGAAGAGGAAGGGCTCGTCGCCACCCGCACGGAAGGCCGCCGCACCAACTACAGCATCACTCCGGCCGGCCTCACGGAACTGAACCGCCGGCGGGACGAACTCGCCGGCGTCGAGAACGACATCTCGGCGTCGGTCCGCCGGCTTGCCGACAACCTGCGCCAGGACATCCGCGTCAACATGCGCGGCCTCCGGGCCGACCTTGCGGCCACGGCGGAGGCGGCCCGGACCTCGGCCCGCGCCGCCGGTTCTGCCGGCGGGACGGGCACTGCCGGCGGCGCGGGAAGCCCGAGGTACTCCCCGGAAGGCGAACGGCGGCTGAAGGAGGCGGAAATGCTGGTGCAGGCGTTCCGCGACGACATGCGGGTGGAACTGCGGCGTCATGCCGGGAGCCGCCCGGTTACCGCCGTCACGCTCGAAACGGTCAGGACCGTGCTGGACCAGGCCCGGATCTCGATCCGAAATTCGTTGGAGGGCTGAGGCCGCGCCCGGACCGGCCGCGGCCCGTAGCACGGGCCCCCGGTTCGCGGCGGGTGCCGCGATGTGGGAGACTTGAGGGCAGCTCTTTTGAGTACCAAGATTAAGGAGGCCAGCTATGAGCAAACGTGCACGTAAACGTCGTGACCGTAAGCGTGGCGGCGCGAACCACGGTAAGCGCCCCAACGCCTAAGCAAAGCTTGGAATGACAGCTTTAAACGAATGACCCCGGAATCCTCACGGATTCCGGGGTCATTCGTTTATGTCGGTTCAGGCTTCCACAGTCCGGCTCAGGCTTCCACTGTCCGGCTCAGGCTTCCACTGTCCGGATCGAGTGAATCCGGTCCAGGATGGAGTTCTTGAGGTTTTCCGGAGCTGCTTCGGTGCACGAACGCTTGACCATCACGCGGATGACACATTCGAGGTCGTACTGCTCCAGGCACTCCGGGCAACTGTCCAGGTGGTCCTTGATCTCTGCGATGTCTGCACGCGTGAGCGCACCATCCAGATATTCATAGATACGTTGCATCCGGGCGTCATCGCAATCGCCCAGTCCCTGGCAGTCGCTCATTTCCTGTTCTCCTGTTTGTTGCTGTCGGCCGCGGCGCTTGACTCGGTGGCGGCCCTGAATCCTCGTTCGGCGGCATAGTCCGCCAGCATGTCCCGCAGCATCTTCCGGCCGCGGTGCAGCCGCGACATGACGGTCCCGATGGGGGTGTTCATGATGTCCGAAATTTCCTTGTACGCGAAACCCTCGACGTCGGCGAAGTACACGGCCAGCCGGAATTCCTCCGGAATCGACTGGAGGGCGCGTTTCACATCCGAGTCGGGCAGGTGGTCCAGGGCCTCAGCCTCCGCCGAACGCAGTCCCGAGGACGTGTGCGACTCGGCGCGGGCCAGCTGCCAGTCCTCAATGGTGTCCGAATTCGACTGCAGCGGCTCGCGCTGACGCTTCCGGTACAGGTTGATGTACGTGTTGGTGAGGATGCGGTACAGCCAGGCCTTCAGATTGGTTCCGGGCTTGTACTGGTGGAACGCGGAAAACGCCTTCGTATACGCCTCCTGGACCAGGTCCTCGGCGTCGGAGGGGTTCCGGGCCATCCTCATGGCCGCCGAATACAGCTGGTCCACGTACTGCATGGCGTCACGCTCAAAGCGCACCCGGCGCTCTTCCGCGGACTCGGTGGAGACATCAAGGGGCTTCCCGTCCACCTCGGTCTCCAAAGCGGCGGGCGTGCCGGCATCAGGTGTCTTGGTGGGCGTGGCGTCGTTTCCGGCAACCTCGTGCATGGCCGCAACGGCCGGGTCCATGGTGCTCATTGCGTTCAAGTCTACTGTCACCTTCCGCCGGGCACCCGGAACCGACGGAAGCGCGAGGGTCCATGATTGCCCCGAACCGGCTTCCGGTTCCGCCCTGTCTTTGACCAGAGTCAAATCTCCGCCTTCGTTAGCCTGCTGGGATCTGCCTTTCACAACCACGTCCTGCGGGCAAATATTCCGCAAAAGTGCAAGACTAGAACCGGTTCTCCCGCAGTGAAGCCGCTGTTCGTCCATCCAGGAGGAAATTCATGTCGTTTGTCCGCTTTCTCGCCCGGCCCATGCTCGCCTCCAGTTTCGTCCTCGCCGGCATGGACAAGCTCAAGAACGCGGATGACACTGCGGCCCAGCTGTCCCCCTTGTTGCGGCGTGCGGCCGACGCCTTGCCGTTCCAGCCAAATGAGAAAGTCGTGGCACGCGTGATCGGCGGCACCCAGATCGGTGCCGGCGTCTGCTTCGCCCTCGGCAAGTCCGCCCGGCTGGCGGCCACCCTGCTCGCCGTCATTTCGCTCCTGAACGGCTACGTCGAATGGCGCAGCGCGGACATCTCCTCGAAGGAAGCCCGCGACGCCCGCCGCAAACAGCTCCTGAAAAACGTCTCCCTCACCGGCGGCGTGCTCCTCGCCGCGGTCGATACCGCCGGCAAGCCCAGCCTGGCCTGGCGCGCCGGGCACCTGGCCGCCGATGCCAAGAAGAGCGCCGGACACCTCGCCGCCGATGCCCGCAAGACCACCAACAAGCAGCTGAAGAAGGCCGACAAAGTCGTCCGCAAGGCCGTAGACCACTCTGCCGGGGCCTAAGACGGTAATGACTGGCACCACCCCCTCTGCAGCTGCCCCGTCCCACCCTGCCGGCGCCCATGCAGCCGGTCCCCATGCAGCCGACGTCGGCCTGCACTGGCCCGCCCCCTTCGCCGCACGGCCGGTCGATGCCACTGTCACCGTTCCCGGTTCCAAGTCCCTGAACAACCGGTACCTCGTGCTCGCCGCCCTCGCGGACGGACCTTCCCGGCTGCGGGCTCCCCTGCACTCCCGGGATTCCGCGCTGATGATTGAGGCCCTGCGGCAGTTGGGGGCCACCGTCACGGAAGTGCCCGGCGACGGCGCCTTCGGCCCCGACCTGGAAATCGTCCCGATCAGCATGGATGCCGCGGCGGCGGACACGGCGATCGACTGCGGCCTGGCCGGCACGGTCATGCGCTTTGTGCCGCCGGTGGCCGCGCTGCGCCGCGGTGAGTCCCGTTTCGACGGCGACCCCCATGCCCGCAAACGCCCCATGGGCACCATTATCGAGGCTCTCGCCGGCCTGGGTGTGGCAGTCACCGCGCCCGACGGCGGTCCGGCGTCGTCGTTGCCGTTCACGGTGCACGGCTCGGGCGAGGTGCGCGGCGGCCACCTGGTCATTGATGCCAGCGCTTCGTCCCAGTTCGTCTCCGCCCTGCTGCTGGCCGGGGCGCGCTTCACCGAGGGACTCCACCTCGAACACGTCGGCAAGCCCGTCCCGAGCCTGGACCACATCAACATGACCGTGGCCGTGCTGCGCGGCGTGGGCGTGGCGGTCGACGACTCGGTGCCGAACCACTGGGTTGTCTCCCCCGGCCCGATCCGCGCCTTCGACGTCCGGATCGAGCAGGACCTCTCGAACGCCGGACCCTTCCTCGCGGCGGCCCTGGCCACCGGCGGCACCGTGCGGATCCCGAACTGGCCCGCGGAAACCACCCAGGTGGGTGATCTCTGGCGCGGAATCCTGACCGCTATGGGCGCCACGGTGACGGTTGACGGCGGCACCCTGACCGTCAGCGGAGGGCCGGAGATCAAGGGCGGCGACTTCGACGAGACCAGCGAACTCGCCCCCACCGTAGCCGCGCTGTGCGCCCTCGCCACCGGCCCCTCACGGCTGGGCGGCATCGCCCACCTCCGCGGCCATGAAACGGACCGGCTCGCCGCCCTCGTCGCCGAAATCAACCGCCTCGGCGGCGACGCCGAAGAAACCCCCGACGGCCTCATCATCCGCCCGGCCGCGCTGCACGGCGGTGTGGTGCACAGCTACGCCGACCACCGCATGGCAACCGCCGGCGCCATCCTCGGCCTTGCCGTAGCCGGCGTGGAAGTCGAGGACATCGCAACCACGGCCAAGACCATGCCCGATTTCCCGCAACTCTGGGAAGCGATGCTGGCCCAGGGACCCGCCGCAGATGAGGACACCGCCGGTGGCACGCAGCACTGATTCCTGGGACGAGTCCGACGTCCGGATCCGGCCGAACAAGAAAGGCACACGGCCCCGCACCAAGGACCGGCCCAGCTACGACGACGCCGTCACCGGACGCATCATCACCGTTGACCGCGGCCGCTACACCGCCGTCGTCGGCGAGGGGACCGCGGACGAACGCAAGATCATCGCGGCCCGGGCCCGGGAACTGCGCCGCAACCCGGTGGTTGCCGGCGACTTCGTCTCCCTCGTCGGGGACGTCACCGGCGAGCCCGACACCCTGGCGCGGCTGGTCAAGATCCAGGACCGCAGGACGCTGCTGCGCCGCAGCGCCGACGACACAGACCCGATCGAACGTGCCGTCGTGGCCAACGCCGACCAGCTGGTGGTGGTGGTCGCCGCCGCCAACCCCGAGCCGCGGACCGGTTTCATCGACCGCGCACTGGTCGCCGCGTACGACGCCGGCATCGAGCCGCTGCTGCTCGTCACCAAGGCCGACGTCAAGGATCCCGCCGAGCTGCTGTCCAACTACCAGCACCTCGACTTCCCCGTCATCATCTCCAAGACCGCCGACTCCGCCGCTTCCGGCATCGACGCCCGCTCCGACGACGGGCTCTCCGCCCGGCTCGACAAGGACGCGGTATCCCAGCTGCGCGACTACCTCGACGGCAAGGTCACCGTGATGCTGGGCCATTCCGGCGTCGGCAAGTCCACCATGGTCAACGCCCTGACCGGGGCCGAGCGGGCCACGGGAGGCGTGAACGCGGTCACAGGCCGCGGCCGCCACACGTCCTCGTCGGCGCTGGCGCTCAAAGTCAACGATGCCCCAGCCGGCAGCTGGATCATCGACACCCCCGGCATCCGGTCCTTCGGCCTGGCCCACGTGGACCCGGACCGGATCCTGCGTTCCTTCCCGGACCTGGAACCGGGCACCGATGATTGCGAACGCGGCTGCAAGCATGACTCCACCGCCGTCAACTGCGGGGTCGACAAGTGGGTTGCGGCCGGGCACGCGGGGCCCTCGGGACCGGCCAGGCTCGCGTCCCTGCGCCGGCTGCTGGGCACGGACCCGCGGATGGAAGCGCAGGAAACCAAGGAACTGGGCACCGTCTCCTAGCCGGACCGGCAACGGGGCGGCGGCGCCGTGCCGCGGCCTCCCGCCCGGCAGCCCGGTTTGACGGTAGTTTGGAAGCATGAGCCAACCCGCTTCGAGCTACAACGATGACCTGCGCCTTGCCCATGTACTGGCAGATTCGGTCGATTCCCAGACCATGAGCCGCTTCAAGGCGCTCGACCTTCGGATCGAGACGAAGCCCGACCTCACACCCGTCACCGATGCCGACAAGTCCGCGGAAGAGGCCATCCGCGGCCAGCTCTCCCGGTCACGTCCGCGTGACGCGGTCCTGGGCGAAGAATTCGGCAGCTCGGGCCACGGTTCCCGCCGGTGGATCATCGACCCGATCGACGGCACGAAGAACTTTGTCCGCGGCGTCCCGGTCTGGGCCACCCTGATCGCCCTCGTCGATGAGGGCGAGCCGGTGGTCGGCGTCGTCAGCGCGCCGGCACTGGGCAAGCGCTGGTGGGCCGCCAAGGGTGCAGGCGCCTACACGGGCCGCTCGCTCGCCGCCGCCACACGGTTGAAGGTATCGAACGTCTCCAATCTCGAGGACGCCTCGCTGTCCTACTCCAGCCTTGGCGGCTGGAAGGAACGCGGGAACCTGGACGAGTTCCTGGGCCTGACCGAGGAAGTGTGGCGGACCCGCGCCTACGGTGACTTCTGGTCGTACTGCCTCGTGGCCGAGGGAGCCGTGGACATCGCCTGCGAACCCGAGCTGAATCTCTACGACATGGCCGCCCTGGTGCCGATCGTGACCGAGGCCGGCGGCCGCTTCACCTCGCTCGAAGGCGAGGACGGCCCCTTCGGCGGCAACGCCCTGGCCACCAATTCGATCCTGCACTCGGAAGTCCTCAAGCGTCTCAACCCCGGACTCGACGACCTCTTCCAGGCCCACCCGAACAACTGATCCGCGCCCGTAATAATCCGCTTCACAATCGGCGGCCGCCTTTTCCCCGGCTGCGCCGATGTCCTACGCTCGATGCAGGTCACGAGTGCCAGCGCTAAACCCCGGTTTGCTGGCCGGCAACCCTCCAGTCGCGGTGGGGTGCCCCGGGTGACGACCTGGCCGGTCCGGAACGGACCCGGCAAGCGCGGATTCCCACGGTGTGGGGTCCTGTTCGAGTGAGGTCCCATGACAACTGCCATTTTCCCCGTTGCCCCTGAATTCCATGCACGGCTTGCCCTCGCGGCCCGCCCGCTGGCAGCCGTCACCGGGGCCGAGATCCAGGCCCCGCTGATCACCGGCGGCCACGCGCGCTACGCCAACCTCGACTACGGCGCCTCTGCCCCGGCCCTGTCCGTGGTCTCGGCCTACCTGAACGAAATCCTGCCGTACTACGCAAGCGTGCACCGTGGCGCCGGCTACGCATCGCAGATCAGCACCTCCGTCTACGAGAACGCTCGGGACATCGTGCGGGACTTCGTGGGCGGCCGGCCCGGCGATTCCGTGATCTTCACGCGCAACACCACCGATTCCCTGAACCTGCTGGCCGGCTGCCTGCCGCTGCGCGACGGGCGGCCCGCGGGCGAGGTCCTCTACCTCGACATCGAACACCACGCCAACCTCCTGCCCTGGCAGAATGTCCCGCACCGCAGCGTCGTGGCCGCCGCCACCCTCGCGGCCACCGTGGACCGGCTGCGCGACGAACTCGCCCGCGGCGGCGTCAGCCTGTTGGCCGTCACTGGCGCCTCCAACGTCACCGGGGAGATCCTCCCGATCCGGACCCTGGCCGCACTGGCGCACGAATACGGCGCCAGGATCGTTGTCGACGCCGCGCAGCTCGCCCCGCACCGGCGGATCAATATCGCCGCGGACGACGTCGATTACCTCGCCTTCTCGGGGCACAAGCTGTACGCCCCGTTCGGCGCCGGCGTGCTGGTGGGGCGGACGGACTGGCTCGACGCCGGTACCCCGCACCTGGCCGGCGGCGGCGCGGTCCGCGATGCCAGGCTCGACTCCGTCAGCTGGACCACGGGACCTGCCCGGCACGAGGGCGGCTCGCCGAACGTCCTCGGTGCGGCAGCCCTCGCCCGCGCCACCCAGGTCATTGCAGCCCTGGACCCGGAGCAGTGGCAGGCCCACGAGGACGCCATCCGGTCCTTCCTCGTCGAGGGCCTCCAGGGCATCGAAGGGGTAACCGTGCACCGGATCTTTGCCGATTCGGCTTCCGATTCTTCCTCCGCTTCTTCCACTGGAGGCGATCAGCCGGACACCGGCACGATCGGCGTCGTGAACTTTTCCGTGGAAGGCTACGACGCCGGACTGGTGGCCGCCTACCTGTCGGCCGAACACGGCATTGGCCTGCGCGACGGCCGCTTCTGCGCCCACCCGCTGCTCAAGCGGCTCGGGCCTCCAGGGCATCGAAGGGGTAACCGTGCACCGGATCTTTGCCGATTCGGCTTCCGATTCTTCCTCCGCTTCTTCCACTGGAGGCGATCAGCCGGACACCGGCACGATCGGCGTCGTGAACTTTTCCGTGGAAGGCTACGACGCCGGACTGGTGGCCGCCTACCTGTCGGCCGAACACGGCATTGGCCTGCGCG
>NZ_KI914942.1:0-4569 GCF_000520575.1 Arthrobacter sp. I3 | reverse complement strand
AAGCGGCTCGGCCTGCCCGCCGGCTCCCTGCGGGCCAGCTTCGGCCTCGGCTCACGGCTGGAGGACGCCGAACGCCTGCTGGCCGGCCTGCAGCAGCTGCGGCAAAACGGACTCGGCTGGGATTACGTGGTGGACGCCGGGCGCTGGGTGCCGGCCAACGATACCCGCAGCTACCCCCACTGGGCGCCGAACACCCCGGGCACCGCCGGCGCTGCGCCCTGCACCCTCGACTAGCGCAGGATCAGGGCCCGGCGCGGGTGCGGTAAATTCGAAAGGTATCTGTAACCAGCAGGACCTTCCCGAAGGAGATCGCACGTGGCAAGCGCCGGACCCAGGCTCCACAGCGGACCGAAGCTGCACAGCGAGCGGCGCCAGGAACTCGGACAAAGCTTCCAGGACGGCGGCGAACACTATGAACGCGTCCGCCCCGGCTATCCGCAGGAGTCGGCCGACTGGCTGGTCCCGGCGGGAGCCAGGGACGCCGCGGACATTGGCGCGGGCACCGGGAAGTTCACTTCCCTTTTGGCAGAACGCGGACTGGGCACGGTGGCCGTGGACCCCTCTGCCGACATGCTTGAGCAGTTGCGCCGGACCCTGCCGGACGTCACCGCCATCGAGGGCAGCGCCGAGGCCACTGGTCTCAAGCCGGAGTCCTTTGACCTGGTCACGGTCGCCCAGGCGTGGCACTGGTGCGACCCCGGCCTGGCCAGCGCCGAGATTGCCCGGATCCTGCGGCCGCACGGCGTGCTCGGCCTGATCTGGAACCAGCTGGACACCAGCGTGCCCTGGGTGCACCGGCTCTCCCGGATCATGCACGCCGGGGACGTCCACAAGCCGCACTTCCGTCCGGCCGTGGGCCCCGAGTTCGCCGGGCTGGAGAGCCACCTGACGCGCTGGGAGGATTCCGTCACGACGGAGGACATCCAGGAGCTGGCCAAGTCCCGCAGCTACTATCTCGCGGCATCGGACTCCACCCGGGCCAAGGTCACAGCCAACCTCGCCTGGTACCTGCACGAACACCTGGGGCACACCCCAGGCGAGGTGCTCCGGCTGCCCTACCTGACCCAGACGTGGCGGGCCTTCCGGGCCTGATGCACGCTCACCCCGGATTGCACACAGCGCCCGCCGGGCCTATTGTTTCGGTATGCCTAATAAATTCTTATAGGCACACGAAACTTTGACACCGGCTGTTTTCCGGCCGGCGCCGATCATCGCGTCAACGCCGACGCGCCAATCACAGGAGCTGGCAGTGCTGGAGCTAACGGGACACGGGCAACCGGCGCAGGACGCCCCCACTTACAAACACCCGGGTGCCCGGAGGGCGCTGATCGGCCTGTTGGGACCGGCCTTCGTGGCGTCGATCGCCTACGTGGACCCCGGAAACGTGGCCGCCAACCTGACCGCCGGAGCGCAGTACGGCTACCTGCTGGTGTGGGTCCTCGTGGCCGCCAACGTCATGGCCGTCCTCGTCCAGTACCAGTCCGCCAAGCTCGGGATCGTCACGGGCAAGAGCCTTCCGGAGATCCTTGGTGAACGGCTCAAGCCGTTCTGGCGCCGCGCCTTCTGGGTGCAGGCCGAAGTTGTCGCCGCCGCCACCGATCTCGCGGAGGTGGTGGGCGGCGCAATCGCCCTGTACCTGCTTTTCGGCCTGCCCCTCCCCCTTGGCGCCCTGATTGTCGGCGCCGTGTCGATGCTCCTGCTCGCGGTCCAGGCCCGGCAGAAGCAGCGGCCGTTCGAATTCATCATCATGTTCCTGCTCGGCATCATCACAGTCGGCTTCCTGGCCGGGCTGTTCATCAGCCCGCCCGATCCGGGAGCCGCCCTGGCCGGGCTCATGCCCGGCTTCCAGGGACCGGACACCGTCTTGTTGGCCGCCAGCATGCTCGGGGCCACCGTCATGCCGCACGCCATCTACGTCCACTCGGCCCTGTCCCGGGACCGGCACCGGCCGGACGAACACCTGCATGTTCCCCCGGCGGCCATCGCGCGCCTGGTCCGGGCCACCCGGTTCGACGTCGTGGCCGCCCTCGCGATCGCCGGACTGGTCAACATCGGCATGCTGCTCCTGGCCGCCTCCACCCTCGGCGGCGAAGAAGGCACGGACACGATCGAGGGCGCGCACGCCGCCATCACCGCCAACCTCGGCCCGATCGTCGGCGTGATCTTCGCGGTCGGGCTGCTCGCCTCCGGCCTGGCATCGACCTCGGTGGGCTGCTATGCCGGCGGCACCATCATGCAGGGCCTGCTCAAGATCCGGATCCCCGTCATGGCCCGGCGCGTCGTGACCCTTATCCCCGCCGTCGTGCTGCTGGCGGTGGGCTTCGACCCCACCTGGGCGCTCGTCCTGAGCCAGGTGGTCCTCAGCTTCGGGATTCCCTTTGTCCTGGTCCCGCTGGTGGTGCTGACCAGCAACAAAGCCCTGATGGGCCGGTTTGCCGACGGCCCCGCCCTCCGAATCGCCGCCATCATCAGCGTGGTGCTCGTCGTGGCCCTTAACCTGGTCCTGCTGTGGCTCACTTTCTCCGGAGGCAGCTGACGGTAGGCTTAGGTCTGTGAAGACCAGTACGCCCTCCTCCTCGATCGAGGACTACGTCAAGGTCATCTATTCGTTCACCGAGTGGCAGCGCAAGCCCATCACCTCCACGCAGCTGGCGCAGCGCCTGGGCGTCGCCAACTCCTCGGTGTCGGAAATGGTCCGCAAGCTCAAAGACCAGGGCCTCGTAGACCACAAGCCCTACAGCGCCGTCACGCTCACCAGCGATGGAGTCCGGCTCGCCCTGTCCATGGTCCGGCGGCACCGGCTGATCGAGACTTTCCTCGTCCGCGAGCTGGGATACCGCTGGGACGAGGTCCATGACGAAGCCGAGCTCCTGGAGCACGCCGTCTCGGACACCTTTATTGAACGCATGGCGGCCAAGCTGGGGAACCCCACCCGGGACCCGCACGGCGATCCCATCCCGGCAGCCGACGGCTCGGTGCTGATGCCCGCCGCCCACCGCCTGAGCGAACTCGACGACGGCCACACCGGCCGGATCACCCGGATCAGCGACGACAACCCGGAGCTCCTGCGCTATCTCGCCGCAGAGGACATCGACCTCGACGCCGAAGTGGAGGTGGTGGGCCGGCGTCCCTTCGGTGGCCCCATGGTCGTGCGGATCGGTTCCGCCGCGGCACCGCGTGAATTCGATTTCGCCGACGAGGTCGCCTCGGCCCTCTGGGTCCACAGCGATGCCGGGCACGCCGGCTGCAGCGTCACGGAGAGCTGAGTGAAGGGTGCGCTCGATGAGCGCCGGGCCGTGCCGCGCCCCGGCGTGCCGGGCTGGAAGGCCTGGTCCGCCGTCGCCGTCGGCGGGCTGATCGGAACCGAGCTGCGTTTCGGCGCCGGCCTGATTTTTCCCGAAAGCGCCGGCGCGGTGCCGTGGACCACGTTGGCGATCAATGTCTCCGGGAGTTTCGTTCTGGCCACCCTGACCACCCTCTGGATCGCGCGGCCACAGACGGCTTTCTGGCTGCGCGCCGGCATCGGGCCCGGCCTCCTGGGTTCCTTCACCACCTTTTCGGCGCTGGTGATCGCCATTGACCAGCAGATCCGCGGCGGCTTCCACGGCACGTGGCTGGCCTACCTCGGGCTCTCGCTCGTCCTGGGCCTCGGGGCCGCGGCGGCCGGCTGGAAAACCGGCAAGGCGATCGCCGACCTCCGCGGCGGTGCCCAATGATGACCGCGCTGGTGGTCGGGGCGTGCGGGGTGGCGGGAGCACTCCTGCGGTTCGCCGTCGACTCCTGGTTTGCGCACCATCAGGGCTCCCGACCGCACTGGCCCTGGGCGACGCTCACAGTCAACGTCGCCGGATCCTTCATCATCGGTTGGTCCGTCGGCCTGACCGGCCACCTGGAGCTGGGCGCCGACTGGCACGCCGCGATCGCAACCGGTCTCGCCGGCGGCCTGACCACCTTCAGCTCATGGACCACCGCGACGGTCCGCCTGGTCAGCGAAAAGCGGTACCGGGCGGCGGCGCTCAACATCGGCGCGAACCTTCTCGCGGGGCTCACGGCCGCGGCGCTTGGGCTTGCCCTCGCCGGCTGAAAACCTCAGCCCGCTGCCGGTGTGGCGAGGGTAACACCGGGGCGCCCTGGTGGCTTCGGGCCGCCGTCGTTCCCGTATCGTTGAAGGATGGTTACCCGACGTGAAGCAGCCCAGACCCTCGACATTCCCCTGGAAATGGCGCACCGTCACGGCATCCCGCCCCGGCTGTCCGAGGCCGAGCTGGGCGAGCTGCTGGACAACCCGCCGGCGTGGCTGGTCCAGTCCAAGGCAAACCGCACCGGCAAGCGGCCCGTCTGGGTCCAGCTCACCTGTGCCGTCTGCGGATTCTCCGAAGCGGCCCGGCCCAAAAAATGGTGGCCGGAATTCACGTACGTCTGCTGCGTGCACCACGAGGCACGCGAGATCCCGGTGCTCGGGCCCGGGCTCGTGCGCAGTGTGTACGACGGCGTCGGCAGCCGTTTCGCAGGGATCGTGGACGCCGCCGTTCCCGAGGCGTAGCTTAAAAGACGGGGCTACCCCTGGCC
>NZ_KI914941.1:30240-37367 GCF_000520575.1 Arthrobacter sp. I3 | reverse complement strand
AGTCTATTTGAGGGCTCCGACAATATTAGGAGGGCACCATGCGTGATCACTCAGTCCCCGCGGTGCCACGTGCCCGCGGACCGACGGGCGATCAGGCAGGTCTCACATCGTGCTGTGCAGGACCCGTGGCCAGCCAAACTGCGTGTGAACTCCGGGCGAGAAGAGTACGGATTCAGGCTGCCCGGCCACTTCGATTCCCGCGGCGCGCACCAGTTGGTCCTCAAGGCCGATCAGCTGCGCGCGGTACAGCGGCCATGCACTGTGCGTGTTGGGCACATAGATGGTCCTGCCCCTGAACCGAGAGTGCAGACCGAACCGGGCCGTGAGGTGGATCGACAGCGCGTCGGTGGCGGCGACGTCGGGCTCTGGGACGACCGAGAAATCGCTCCGGGTGCCGCCTCGAAAGCGCCGCACGGAATACCCCGCCGACGCCGATCCGGCAAACCCATCGGCGCCCACGTAACTCGCCCGCGACCACACATAAGGTATCCCGGCCGCCCGCGCGGCCAGCACCACCGCCAAGCGTGAGGCATCCAGGCTGCGGAAAACGACACCACGGGTGCCGTCCGGCTCGCGGGAGTAAAGGCGCACGTTGATCTCGTTGAAGCTTCCAAAATAGGGGATGCCGGGACCGCGACCAACTCCGGCACCCTGCATACGAAAGCCGATTAACCCCACCCACGCTGACCCGTCGAACACATCCGGCGCGACGCCCGGTGGCATGAACCGCGCCGCCACTGCCTCAGGAATGCGCCAGTGCAGGAAGACGGCATCCAGCCACCGCTGGTCCATGATGATTGGCGCCGGAAGCTCGGGTGCAGCCGGCCAAGGATCAACGCCCAATCGGATCAGCTCCCTTCGGTCGGCAGGGTGTTCGGCCGGCGGGACTTCCGTCGGCAGGGTCTTCGGTCAGCAGTGTACGAGCCGGTCGGCACCATGAGGATCGGTCGGCCGGCGGCGTCACTTGGCATCGGCCAAGGTCCGCGGGAGCAGGGTCAGTTCAATGCCCGGGTGCCTTCCGGAAGGGCTCCGCCGGCCAATACTGCCGCCGTCGCATCGGCCAACGCTGTCAGCGCCACGCGCTGGGTCCACGGGCCGTAGGAAATGCGCGCCACGCCAAGTTCCTGCAATGTGGCCGGTGCCAGGGATCCGGGCACATTGATGACCGAGACCTTGTTCCACCCAATGCCTTCCACCAACGCGGTGACAGTCGGCTCGTCCAGCAGGCCCGGCACGAACACCGTGGTCGCACCGACGTCGAGGAAGGCCCGGCCGCGCTCAATGGCGTCCGCAAGCACCGCAGAAGGGTCCCGGTCCTTGCCCTTCAAGAAGGCGTCGGTGCGGGCGTTGAGGACGAAGTCGATGCCCTCGGCCTCGGCGGCGCGGATTACAGCGCTCATCTGTTCAACGGCGTCGGCGAGCGGGCGCATCTGGTCCTCGATGTTGGCGCCGACAGCCCCGACGCCAATCGCCTTGCGAACAGTTTCGCCGGGATTGCCGTAGCCCGCTTCGAGATCAGCACTGACGGGCAGCGACGTGGCGGCGGCAATCACCCCGACGGCGGCGATCATTTCGTCCACCGGGATGTTCTCGCCGTCTTCGTACCCGCGCGACGCAGCGATGGAGTGGCTGGCCGTGGCCAATGCCTTAGTCCCCGGAACGCCGGCAACCACCTTCGCCGTGATCGCGTCCCAGACGTTGACGAGCTGGAGAATTTCCGGTGCGTGGTGGAGACGGAGCAGTTCGGTGGCTTTGGGGGCAAGAGAACGCGCGGTGTCTGTCATGCCGCGAGCCTAGCCGGGCTCCGTGCCACCCGGAAGGGTTTCAGCCAGCCGCGGAGGAATCAGAGGAACCCTGGCGCCGAGTCTGCCAGGGCCAGCGTCCGGTGATTTCCAGCTCGAGAGAGAAGCTAAGGAAGGTCCGGATGAGCACAATAATGGCCAGCACGCCGACGCCCTCGAAGGTCGGCGTGACGGCGACGGATCGGATGATGTCAGCCGCGACGAGCAGTTCGAGCCCGAGGAGGATGGAGCGGCCCAGCAGTTGCCGGTAGGAGCGGTAGACGGAGAGCGGCGCGGAGCCCGCCGGCAGACGTTCCGGCTGGAATCCGCGCAGCGCCATAGGGATGGACACGAGGGCGCCGATTACCATGACGGCCACGCCGGCGAAGTCCATGAATCGGCCGGCCGTCTCGATGATGTGTTGAAGATCCATTGTTCCCCTCGGAGAAAGTGGGCAGTGAGATTCAAACCTTACGGGTGCCGGACGCCGATACCGGCGAGAACGGCTCGGTAGCCTTCTCGGAAACTGGGGTATTGAAACTCGAAACCGGTGCTGCGGATCAGTCCGTTGCTGGCCCGCTTATTTCCGCCGCGCGAGGGTTCGCCGCCCGCCGCTTTGCCGCCCGACGCCGAAGCGCCGGTGCCGCCGCCCGACGCCGCACCCGCGGCACCAGTGGACTCTGCCGCCGGCGCAGGGAGTCCCAGTTCCGCGGCCAGGAATTCCAGCACGTCGCCGAGTTCGGCCGGTTCATTGTCCACGCCCAGATAGACCGCCGCCGGAACCGTGCCCATGGTGCACAGATGGACGATCGCGGCGGCGGCGTCGTCGCGGTGGATCCGGTTGGTGAAACGCGACGCGGCAGGAATGACCGCGGTTCCGCCGCGCACCTGGTCGATCAATCGCGTCCGGCCTGGGCCGTAGATTCCGCCGAGCCGCAGCACTACGGGGGTGATGCCGGTGCCGCGCAGGCGGCTGTGGAGGAGTTCCTCTGCTTCGCGGATGATGCGGCCCGAGAACCCGCCGGGTTCCGGCGTCGTGCGTTCATCAATCCAGCCGCCGCCGGCATCTCCGTAGACGGCGGTCGAGGACACAAACAGGACCCGGCGGACGTTTGCCCCGGAGGCGAGGACCGCGTCCAGGACGTTCGACAGCCCGTCCACGTAGGCGGCACGGTACGCCTCCTCGGTCGGGGAATCCGCGGCAATCGCGACGACGACGGCGGTGGTGGCCGCCGGGACGGGCGGCAGCTCAGCGGAGCCCAGGTCAGCGGCGACGCCCTCGATGGTGGCCGGGAGTTTCTCCGGCGAGCGGCGCCACCCCACCACGCGGTGGCCAGCCGCCGCGAAACGCAGCCCGGCCTCGGTGCCAAGATCGCCGCAACCGGCCAGCAGAACAGTCATGAAGCCAGTCTGCCAGCCTTCGGGAAGCGCCACGGACAGGCTTGAGGAAAACTTGGACCTCCAAATGCGGCTGAAGTATCCGACCCGGCTCCCGGGCGCGCCCGGCGTCGTTCAGTGCGGCCCTTTGCTACCTCGCCGGGATCGGGAAGAAGGCCCGCGGGTCCTGCATCAGGGCAGGGTAATCAAAGGCGGAGCGGTCCACGATCTCGTCGACCTGGAAGTTGCGTGCGAACTGGCCATCAACCGTGATCGGGCGGCCCAGGACCTTGCCGACGGCGAAGGCGGCGCCGTCGTTGACCGGGATGGCAACCACGGAGTTGCCGGGCAGGGTGGTGAACGCCTCTTCCTGCTGCTGGCGCTTGCGGGTGGGCTTCTTGACGAGCTGCTTCGGGGGCAGCTTGCGCACCTTGCCGGGACGGCGGGAGCCCGAGTCGGCATAGACGAACTGGTAGTCGTCGTCCGCGGGGGCCTTGCTGCGGCCAACCGGCGGCAGGCTGACAGTCTTCAGCTGCGCGGGCTCGGTGTCGCCCAGGGGCAGGCGCAGAACCCACATACGGTCCCCGGCTGGATCCTCGGGCACCAGCTCGTGCTTCGGTTCGGGCCAGATGTACTCCAGATCCGGGTCCGTGCCGGGGAATACCTCTGTGTAGAACCGCGGATCCTTGGCGATCAGCCGGGACCGGTGGCTGAGGTGGAAATCCGCATTGCCAAGCCATGGCGGCATCGGGATCTTGGCGGCGTAGTCGGGGTGGGCCGCCTGCGGGGCGAACTCCATGATCTTCTCGCGCGTGGTGTCCTCGCCGCCGCGGGCCGTCCATTCATCCACCATGGCCAGCCCGTACATGGTCAGCGCAGGAACGTACCCCATCCACATCCGGATCGCCGGGTGCGACTGCCAGCCGTACTCCGGGATCACCAGCGCACGCAGGATCTGCAGCGCTTCGACGCGCTGCTTGCCGAGCCGCACACGGTCCAAAACCGCGGCGCTCTGCTGGAAATCGGGGAAGGGGAGGAAAGTCTGCATCTCTCCAGTTTGAGGCCCCGGACCAAATGCGCCAATTGCTGGCGCGCGGCGGTGAGGGTGCTCACATGACGGAACAGGGCAGACAAGCGTGCTGGAGAGCCGCTAAAATAACATGAACCACTCCCGCCGCCACGGAAGACACGCCCATGCCCTATCAAGCAGAGCCTTATTCAGCAGAACCATCTCTAGCAGAGCCTAAGTCAGCGGAGCCCATTACTGCCTTGCCTTTTACAGCAGAGCCACCAACAGTAACTGATGCACCGGCGCCGTTCGTGCCTAAGTACGGACAAATGCTCAGCCCCGACGCCCACGGGATAGTGGTGCTGGAGGAATTCACGCTGGATCCGGTAGCCGCCCGCGACGAGCAGCGCGGGTTCCGCGCGGCCATGGCCGGAGTGGCCCTCACCATGCGGCGCCTGGTGGCCCTCCGCCTCTTCATCGCCGCCGTGGCGATCGCCAACCTGCCCCTGTTCCTGCTCTCGAGTGGCTGGGAGATCTACGTCATCTCACTGACCCTGGTGGTAGCCGTCCACGCCGCGGTGTCCTGGCTGAACCGCCACGAGCCCAGGATCAAGCAGCGCCGGATGCTGGAACTGCACCTGCACCGGGAGCGGAGCGCCAACTACCGCAAAGTCCGCGACGCCGTGAAGTACGTCATTGACGCCCCGGCCCGGATGAACGAAAGCCTTTACCTTGAGCTCCTCGCCGCGAAACGGGTAGCGCTGCATCTGGCCATGGGCACGGTGGCCCTGCTGGACACGAGCGACGACGCCGCCTGGAAAGTGCGGATTATCCGCGAAATCCCACAGGCCGCCTGAGCTGCACATCTGAACCCCACGGCTCACTGAAACACCACGACGCCGGAACGTCCCCTTGCGGGATCGCTCCGGCGTCGTGCTGTGTGTCGTGCTGTACGCCAAGTGCTGTAACCGCCCTAGGCGGGCAGCTGCAGCACTTGGCCCGGGAACACCAGATGGGGGTTGCTGATCGTCGCCGTGTTGGCGTCGGCCAGCGCGTGCCAGCCTCCGGCGATGTTGAGCTTGCCGGCGATCGTGCTCAGGGTTTCGCCGCTCCGGATGGTGTAGGTCTGGCCACTTACTGCTACCGGTGCAACGTGGCGGGGTGCCGGCACGGCTGCCTGGGGGGCGTACCTGGCGGGAGCCTTGGCTGCGACGGGAGTCGCGGCGGGCCGTTGCGATGTGGCCGCACTCTGCGGAGCCGCGGCGCCGCCGCGCAGTCCCAGCTTGGCCGCGCAGGCTGGCCACGCGCCCCAACCCTGGCTGGCTTGCACCTTCTCGGCGACGGCGATCTGTTGCGCACGGCTGGCATTGGCCGGAGACCCCGTGCCGCCATGGGCCGCCCACGTGCTGGCGCTGAATTGCAGCCCGCCCGCGTATCCGTTTCCTGTGTTGGTGGCCCAATTCCCGCCACTTTCGCATTGGGCCAGCGAGTCCCACGTGGAGGCAGGGGCTGTGGTCGGTACGGCCGCGTTCGCGGCCGAGGCGGACAGGGCGACGCCTGCAATGGAGACAGCCGCAAAAGTGACGCCGCGGCGCGCGGCAGTGCCATAGGTTGATTTCTTCATGGTTCAGATGCTCCTGAGGTCCACCAGCGCTCGGTCCGTCCCCGGACGTTGTCGCGCCACTGCCCGCCCCTGACAATAGAGGTCATAGCGGTGTCTACCGGTCGGGCAGTATCTGGTGGTGGTAGCACCGGGCATGCAATACCCGGTTGCCGGGCATGGACACTAGGCTAAGTCAGCCCCGTGCCGTTATCAAGACGTTACTTTCCCTGCTTCTGCCGTTATCATCCGGCCCGCAGTGACGCCGGCGCCCGCGGCCCGCTACTCGCGTGAATCAGCTTCCGAGTATTGCGGCCAGGTACGGAGCCGTCCGGCTCGCCGAGGAGCCCGCGACGGCGGCCGGGGTACCGATCGCCACGATCTCGCCGCCCGCGTCGCCACCGGCCGGGCCGAGATCGATCACCCAGTCCGCTGCGGCCACCACATCCATGTCGTGTTCCACCACGATGACGGTGTTGCCGGCGTCCACGAGCCGGTGCAGTTGGGCCATGAGGAGCTGGACATCGGCCGGGTGCAGGCCGGTGGTGGGCTCGTCCAGCAGGTAGAGGGAGTGGCCGCGCTGGGCACGCTGCAGTTCGGTGGCGAGTTTGATGCGCTGGGCCTCGCCGCCGGAGAGCTCGGTGGCCGGCTGGCCGAGGCGGAGATAGCCCAGGCCCACCTCGCGCAGTGTTTGCAGGCTGCGCGCCGCCGCCGGCACCCCTTCGAGGAACTCCGCGGCGGCATTGACCGTCAGGCCCAGCACCTCCGCCACGTTCTTGCCCTTGTACGTCACTTCAAGGGTTTCCGGGTTGTAGCGCGAGCCATGGCACTCGGGGCAAGGGCCGTAGCTGCCGGGCAGGAACAGCAGTTCGACGGCGACGAAGCCCTCGCCCTGGCAGGTCTCGCAGCGGCCGCCAGCAACGTTGAAGGAGAAGCGGCCGGCACCAAAGCCCCTCGCCCTGGCCTCGTCCGTGGCCGCGAACTCCTTGCGGACCGCATCGAAGAGGCCGGTGTAAGTGGCGAGGTTCGAACGCGGAGTGCGGCCGATCGGTTTCTGGTCCACCTTGACGAGCCGGTCCAGCTGGTCGAGGCCTGAGACCGGTCCGACACTGAGCGGCCCCTTGGACTCACCGGCGTCGGCCTCCAGGTCCTCGGGGGCCTTGGCAGCGTCTGGCTCCGGGTGCAGCCTGGCGCCGACCACCTCGGCCAGGACCTGGCTGACCAGGGTGGTCTTGCCGGAGCCGGAGACGCCCGTGACCGCGGTCAGCACGCCGAGCGGGAAGTCGGCGTCGAGTTCGCGCAGGTTGTGGCGGCTGATGTCGCGCAGTTCCAGCCAGCCGGCCGCCTCCCGCCGGGTACC